>JBAWGU010000304.1:0-3736 GCA_049593215.1 Pyrinomonadaceae bacterium | reverse complement strand
TGATAGGAGAGCGTCTCTTTGCAGCAACGGGCATCGTTGCCGCTTGAGCATAGCCGCCCGGCGCATGTGCAAGCGCAGGAGTCACGTTTGGATTCGTGGCGATGGTCTGGGCAGTTGCGCCCGCGCTCTGATTAAGTGAAGGCACGCGCTCTTGCGAAGAAGGCTGTGACGGTTGCGAGACGGCGTTTGAAGGCGAGCGCGCATCAACGTCTGCGAGCGATGGGATGGTCGCCTGCGGCACGGCGGCTGAAGGCGGCGCAGGAGGCGCAGGAGGCGTAGCGTCCGTAGTCGTCTCCGAATCCGATGTGATGACCGTCGGCGCGCTCGAATCCAATTTCGTCTCGCGCCCTCCTGGAATGCCTCTCGTAAACTGGTTCGGCGCATCTGTCGCAGGAGAATCCGTTAGCGGCAAACTTCCTCTGATATTTTTTGAGGAAGACAAGAACAGGCGCTCTGCTTGTGGCAGACCGAGAGCTTCGCGCAACTCTTTATCAAGCTCTTCGGCAGTCGCCTGCCTGTCGTCACGGTCCTTAGACATCGCACGCGCGATGGCGCGGCTGAACTCCTGCGAAACGTCCGAGACAAATTCATGCAGAGGGCGCGGCGTGACCGCGACATGCCCGCGCCGCAGGTCTGCCAGCGATTCACCCAGAAAGGGTTTGCGCGCGGCTATCAATTCGTAAAAGACCGTGCCGAGGCTGTAGATGTCTGCGCGCCCGTCAATCTCGGAATTTCCGTCGCGCGGAACTTCGCCCCACTGCTCAGGCGACATGTAGTAAGGCGTGCCTAGAATTTGCCCTGCCATCGTGAGCGCAGTTGCGGCAGTTGCAGGAGTGCCCGCGACCTCGCGCATCTTGGCGATGCCGAGATCGAGCAGCTTGACTGTGCTGCGGCCCTCCGTGCTGCCGCCGAGCATGATGTTCTCAGGCTTCAAATCACGGTGGACCACGCCCATCTCGTGCGCGGCATTGAGCACGCTCATCACAGGCTCCAGCACATCGAAAGCTTCTCTGGGAGTAAAGCGTCCGCGCGCACGTAGTTCCGCATCGAGCGTGTGGCCTTCGACATACTCCATGACCATGTAGATGAGGCCGTCGCTGGTCGTGCGTAGATCGTAAACCGTGACTGCGTTGGGATGGCGGAAGCGACGCGCGGCCTGACCTTCGCGGCGAAAGCGGCGGAGCCAGTCGGCGTTGTTGCGCATCTCCGGCGGCAGGACTTTAATCGCCACGCGGTCGCCCAAAAGTATGTGACGCGCGCAATAGACCGCGCCCATCCCGCCTTTGCCAAGCAGAGATTCGATGTGGTACTGCCCGTCGAGCGTCCGGTCAACCAGACTTGTCGGGTCGTCTTCCAACACCTCGCCGTCACGCGGGCAAAAGCTCACGTTGTCTTCATATTTCTCTTTGCAGACCGTGCAGTATTTCATGTGCTGGTAAATGGTAAATGGTAAATGGTAAATGGACAACTGCTTTTATCTATTTACCATTTACCATTTACCATTCACGATAGATAAATCTTTTCAGCGTACTCTTCGACCATCCTATCACTGTTAAAGGCCGGAATGAGCGTCGCAAGAGAGTGGCGCATCATGGCAAGCCATCGCAGAGGCAAACCATCTGCGTTGCGCTCGTAATAGAGCGGCACGATCTGTTCTTCAAGCACGCGGTAGAGCGACTCGGCATCTTTCGTATCCACATCGCCCGATTCGTTTGCTTCAACACGATCTCCGATGGCGAAGCCGTTACTGCCGTCATAGCCTTCGAGCCACCAGCCGTCAAGCACAGAAAAATTCAGCCCGCCGTTCATCGCCACCTTTTCGCCGCTCGTCCCGGAAGCTTCTAAGGGTCTGCGCGGCACGTTCATCCACACGTCCACGGATTGAACGAGCTGGCGCGCAATCTCTTGATCGTAGTCTTGCAGAAAGACTGCGCGATGGCGAACCAGAGGATCATACTTCCATTGGGCCAACTGTTGAAGGATGAACTTTGCGCCGTGATCCTGCGGGTGCGCCTTGCCCGCAAAGACAAACTGCACGGGACGCTGCTCGTCGTTCAGCAGGCGCAGCATCCGGTGCATGTCTGTCAGAAGCAAGCTCCAACGCTTGTATGCCGCCACACGCCGCGCGAAACCAATCGTCAGCACGTTCGGATCAAACATCGTGCGCGCAGCCTCAGTGTACTCCATGCTCTCGCCGCGACTCAGCCGCGCATGAAAAGAGCGGTGGCGTATGAAGGCGATCAAACGTTGTTTGAGCAACGTGTGCGCCTGCCACAACTCTTCATCGGAAATCTTTTCAATGCCGCGTTTCCAACGCCGCTCGTCCAATGCGGCCTTTGCCCAGTCCGCCCCGATGTGCTTCTCGTAAAGCGAGCGGATGAGCGGCGCGACCCATGTCTGAGCGTGAACGCCGTTGGTGATGTATGTGATAGGAACCTCGTCAACGGTTCGCTCAGGCCACATCTCCTGCCAGAGCGAGCGCGAGACTTCGCCATGTTTCTTGCTCACGCCGTTTGTCGAGCGGCACATCCTGATGGCGAGCGGCGTCAGACCGTAATTCTCTCTGTCATCGTTCGGATTAACGCGCCCGAGGTCCAGAAACTCATCATGGCTCAGCCCCAACTCGCGCTCAAACGAATCTCCGAAGCATTGTTCGATAAGCGCAGGATCAAACTCGTCGTTGCCTGCGGCGACAGGCGTATGAGTGGTGAAGACGCAGCGAGCGCGAACGGCGTGCGCCGCATCCGCGAAGGTAAGCTTCTCTTTTTGAATCAACTCGCGCGCAAGCTCCAGCGTGAGAAATGCGGAATGGCCTTCGTTCAAATGATAAACGTGCGGGTCAACGCTTAAGCGGCGCAGCAGGCGCACGCCTCCAATGCCAAGCATCATCTCCTGCACGACGCGCGTCTCGCGGTCGCCGCCGTAGAGATGTCCCGTCACCCAGCGATCCGTCTCAGCATTTTCAGGAATGTTTGTGTCGAGCAGATAAAGCAGCACGCGCCCCACATCAACGCGCCACGCCTGCGCTCGCACCGTGCGCCCGCGCATCGAGACTTCCACTGTTACCGGCGCACCCGTTTCGTCGAGCACTTGCTTGATAGGCAACACGTCCGGCTTCGTCTCGCCATAATATTCTTCCTGCCAACCGTCGCGGCGCAGGCGTTGACGAAAGTAGCCGTAGCGATAGAGCAAACCGACCGCGACAAGCGGCAGGTGAAGGTCGCTCGCAGATTTCAGATGATCGCCCGCGAGCATTCCGAGTCCGCCCGAATAGAGCGGCAAAGAATTATGCACACCGTACTCGGCGCAGAAGTATGCGACCACATTTTTCGGCGGAATCTTTTTTCCATCGCGCGTATGCCACACGCGGCGGTCAGCCATGTAATCATCAAACTCCGCCGCGAGCCTGCGCACGCGCTCGCCATACACAGGGTCCGTCGCCATCTGCATCATGCGATACTCGGAAATCTCCGCCAGCAGACGACGCGGGTTGTGCTCACACTCTTCCCACACCGCAGGATCGAGGTCACGAAAAACCGCATTCCCATCCGCCGACCAACTCCACCAGTAGTTCCACGCCAGACGCTCCAACGCGCGCAAAGGCAAAGGCAACCCGCTCTCTTCTCTTCCCGACATTAGTTCGATCTCATCAATCGTTTGAGCCATCAATTCCCTTTTCCAAACAAGGTTTTTCTTATAGCTTAAGAGTTACGCAGTTGAACGAGCGTGTCAGAAC
>JBAWGU010000303.1:0-5134 GCA_049593215.1 Pyrinomonadaceae bacterium | reverse complement strand
CCTCTACCCTACTCTGACCCGCCCGCTACCGCAGGCGGTTCTGACGTGTCATTTAGCCTAACTTGTCCCACGAATAAACCAACGCGGAATACTCAACGCCTGCAAGCACAATAGCTCTCTTGCCAGCACGTCGGCCACCCAGCTTTTCGTAAAACGATTTATACGGACTCACCTCTAAAGCGATCAGGTACATTGAATTCATGCCAACGGCAAGAGCAGCCTCAACGCCTAAATTAAAAAGCCTGCGGCCAATGCCCATTCTCTGAAACTCTTTCAAGATGTAGATAGCATAGAGTTCCGCCTCGTAAGGCTGTTGGCTGTCTCTGGACCTTCCGATGTCCATGAAGCCGACGACTCCGCGCCCCTGCGCTTCTGCCAGAAACATTTTGTAGAAACCGTTTTCCGCACGCTTCAGGAAAGCCTCCGCCCTTTGTTCGACAGACATGCCGTCAAGGAATGATTGCGGGACCAGACCTTTGAAAGACTCTTGCCATGAGTGAACCTGTACCTGAGCAACTGCGTAGCTGTCGGCAGCAGTTGCCTCACGATAGATGATTGCCGGAGCCTCAGACATCTCTCGTCTCATAGACGCGCCATGATGCTAAACAGATATTCATCCGCGCGCTCGCGTACTATCTCTTCGTTCAGATTCCGAATACCGAATGCGGCCCAGCCTTCGTACACGTCCGGCGGTCCCGGCAGCAGCTCCATCGCTGCGAGCAAATCCCAGAAGGGATGATAGGTGAACGACGCGCCCGCTAAATCCTGGTAGGCATGTAAGAATCTGTCTGCCGGTTCCACTCCGTACAACTTGGCAAGATTCAGCCTGCACCATGACACGTCAATGCCCGCCGCGCCGAGACACGCGTTGACCCAATCAACAACGCCACTGATGCGCCCCTCATGCCACAAAACATTTGTCGGATGATAGTCACGATGTATGAAACACTCGCGCGCCTGTGGCCTCTGCCCTGCGACAATCTCAATCGCTTTCTCCCACAACTCTGGAAACTTTGACCAGACAGGCGCGGCGAGTTTGGAAATATCGTAATAGGTATAAAAGGTCCAGCGAAGCGCAGGCGGTTCCATGCTGTGAACAGGGATGATTGCTTCTGCAAGCTGATGCAACCACCTGTCAAAATTCTCCGGCTGCAACTCGACCGAGCCTGTCAGCCTTGTCATCAACGTGGCGGGGAAACCGCAATGCTCGCCCTTTTCGTCAAAGGCTATTAACTCGGGCGTGGGCACTTGAGCCTTTGCTGCCGCTTTCAGACAAGCCGCCTCGTGAAGCGCCAGATCGGGTTCCAGTTCGAGCCAGTCCTCGTTGACAAAGCGGCGCAGCACCAACCCGATGCTTCGTCCGTTGCGCAAGACCTCAACGCCGTGCAGCACGGATGATGTCGCTCCCGCCAGAGGATAGACTGATTGTATCTTCGCGCCTGATCCGACCGCACCTGCGACCCAACGCAATGCGCTACGGGAAGGCTCCCGGAGATTGCGGGAAGGTTCTAACATCTCAATGAAGCACCAGCGCGAGAGACACAAGAAGGATGATGAGCTTTAGCTTGACTCTCATCCGAACTCTCATCCGGTTTGCTCCCCTCGATAAGAGATAGACGGTTTCACTCATCCTTCTTGACCTTCACACGCCTGCCGATCTCTTTGCCGGGCAGGATGAGTAAAACGCCTTCCATCAGGTTTCCTTTAACCGTGAACTCCCAGCGTCCATGAGTAGTTCTGCGAGTAAACTCGTTGACGAGCGTTCCCTTCTCGCCGTCATACTGAAAATCCAGCACGGCCATCGTCTCCGGCTTGCCATCTACGATCTTATCCGCCGTGATTGTCACCATGTCCGGTTTGTCGGCAGTCTTGGCGACGCGATAGACGACCTTCTCATCATGGCAGGCAGGGCGATTGCCCACGCAGATTGACTCACCCGTCCAGTTGCCAACGAGCTTTGCTCTGCCATCAACAGCCTTCGCCTGATCCTGCGCACCGTATCCTGCCGCACATACGGAAGCAGCTAAGATTACGATTCCAATGATTACCACAGCGACAGTTAATTGTTGTCGCATCTTTCGAGCGCGCATTATCGAACTCCTTCTCTTCAAAGATACACAGGGAAAGCAAAGATTCCGAAACGCTGGCGCTAATCGTCAAGCTCTCAACTCAAAAGATAGAAGACCTGCTAATTGCTCGCGTCCGGTTGAGCGACTTGTTAGACATCAGAGGCGAACAAACTAACCTCTGCGCTATCATCAGACAGTTTAACCATTCTTTCAAAATTAAACCCCAATTTTTCAAGCAGCCTGATTGAATCATAATTGTCTGTAGAGGTGATCGCGACAAGACGATTTAAGCCAAAAGTTCTTTTCCCATACGCTATCACAGCAGAGGCAGACTCATAGGCATACCCTTTCCCACAGAATTTAGGAAGAAAGGCGAATCCAATATCTACATCTTCTAAAGAATCTCTTTTTATCAGGCCGCAAATCCCCATTGGGACGCCCTCACCCTTTAGCTCAGTCAAATACAGCCCGAAGCCAAGACGCTCGTACATCGCAACCAGACTCTTCAAGATATAATCACGAGCATCATCAAGGGTTCTCACACCTTTATCACCGATAAACCGCAACCACGAGGGGTCATTCAAGAGTTCGAGAATAAACTCGCTATCTTCAACCGTCAGCCGACGAAGGATTAGACGCTCTGTTTCAAGAATTTTCATAGCCGTAGCATCTTACTATTTGACCTCTAACGCTCCAATTCAGCCGTGCCGAACATAAAGCATTCAATGTGAAGAAGCTAATCAACCATGAAAGATATGCTATCGAAGCATCGGGTTGAGTGAGGTGTTAGGTGGCGCTGTGTGGCACAGCCAAAACTGTTATCAACTATTTGCATTGATATATTTGATTTCTCTTGAGCCAATTGTTCTTATAGCCTCGTTAGCAGCAGGCATTAGCGGTTTCAAATCTTCAATGTCATTAGTTTTGGCGACTAAAACAACGACGGCTAAATCGAATAGCTTGAGATTCTGCTGATGTTCAATATTCTGGTCATTGGTAAGCAAGACATCAAATTTTTGCTCCACCAAACGTAGAAGCGCACCATTCTTCGTTCCAGCCCAACCCATTTCCGGCACGGTTTTGACGACATCGGCTTGGACTTCACGTTTCAGTTTTTTAGGCAAGCATTCATCAAGAAGAACTTTCATATCTGCGCGTCCGCAAGCATCTCCTTAACCCGTTGTAGCAATTCGAGAGCTTGCTCACGACGTACAGTAGGGAAATCATCGAGGAATTCATCAAGGGGATGCCCGCCCGCTAGATAGTCAATAATCGTTTGGACAGGTACACGCGTTCCGGCGAACACGGGAGCACCGCTCATGAGGTCTGGGGAGCGAGAAATAATTTGAGCTTCGACTTCAGTTTTCATGCAGATAATCGTAGCACCGATTGCAGATTTCAGGAAAGCCGCCTAACGCCCGGATTAACTGGGCGCGGGCGAAAAGCCTTCAAGATTATGGGACAATTCAATGATGAAAGAAATGCTATCCCGCGCTCCGGTTGAATGAGTTATAGGTTGACGAGGTTCATTTCTCTTGCTTTGCACTTTAGAGTATGCAAGAGGAAAGATATCTACGCTTTCACAATCCGTTATAAAACTCTCTGCGCTACCGCTTTCATTTCCTGATAACGGGTGAATCTTACTAAGGTTTCAGCTTCGCGTGGGCCGCTTAAGTTCGGTGGAGAGGAGGTCGGGGCGGGCGCGGGCCATGTCGGCGGGGGTGGACTTGACGGTCGGGTGTTGCGGTGGAGGAGTTGAAGCGTCGTTGGTGACGGGCGCAGTTGTAGCTGACTGGTCTGTAGTTGGTTTGAGGAGGTCTACGAGGCTTTCGCCGCCTTTGTGTTCGAGCCAGTGGCGATAGCTGACGGTGGCGATGGCGATGACGGGGATGGCTAGAAAGATTCCGGCAACGCCTGCGAGTTCCGCGCCGCTCAGGATGGCGAGGATGACGGCGAGCGGGTGTAGGTGTATGCCCTGTCCGATGATGCGCGGGTAGATGATGTAGTCTTCGACGATGCGCAGCACGGCGAGGAAGAGCAGCACGGCGAGTGCCTGGCTGAGAGAGTGAAAGCCTGCGACGCCAGCCGCGCTGACGGCGATGACCAGAGGCCCTGCGAGAGGAATGAATTCAAGCAGGCCCGCCGCGATGCCGAGCAGGAAAAAGTAGGGCACGCCGAGTATCCAGAACCCTATGGTGCAGATCACGCCGATGATGAGGCAGGCTGTGAGTTGCGCGCGGATGTATGCGGCGAGCGTCGAGTTGACATCCTGAAAAAACTCGTCGCCGCGCCAGCGCCAACGCCCGCGCGGCAGCATGTGCAGAGCCGAGCGACGAAAACTCTCCGCATCTTTGAGCAGAAAGAAAGCGAGAATCGGAATCAACACGAACCAAGGAAGATAGCTGAACAGTTGCAGCAGAAACGCTCCCATCCCGTTAGTTACGGATGAGCCGACGGCTCCAGCGACATTCTTGACGTTCGTGTCAATCGTTTCGCGCACACCTTGCGGGAGATTTAAATTCTTGTACTTATCGTTGATCCATGCAGCGTTGTTGCGTGCAGATTTAAAGTCGCCGGGAGCATTAACAGCAAACTGCGTAATCTGGTCGCTAATCGTCGGCAACAGAATAGCGATAATGAGGCCCACCACGCCGAAGATGCCCAGATAGACGATGCCGATTGCCAACGCGCGCGGGATGACACGCTCCTTGCCAAGCCACCAGAACGGACGATGCACAATCTCCACGAGCGGCGCAACCAGATAAGCGAAGAAGATCGAGAGGACCAGCAGCAGAATCACGCCTTCGAGCTTGTAGAGCACCCACAGCAGCCCCGCCACCAGCAGCACCAACAAGATCACACGCAGGATCGCACGCGTCTGCGAACGCGACGCCTCCGTCATCACCGCCGTCGTCTCGGCAACAGCCTCCGCAACTTCTCTGGCTTCCTGCTTATCGTCCACTATGAAAATCTTTCTGAGAATTCAGGAGTCAGAATCCGGAATGAAAGGCTCTACGCTTTTCTTCTGACTTCCGGATTCTGACTCCTGCTTTTCAGTGTGATAC
>JBAWGU010000302.1:0-4848 GCA_049593215.1 Pyrinomonadaceae bacterium | reverse complement strand
GGCCTGTGGCAGACGCCACAGGCCTGCACCTTGATGCGCACGTGTCCCGCGCCAGGCTTAGGTATCTCGCGCTCAACAATCTCGAAATCTCCTCCTGCCTTAGAAATCTGCGCGACCTTCATCGGCGCTGTTGCGACTCTTGTTGTTGACATAAATCCTCCTATGAATTTCTAGCCGTTGTTGAAAAGCATTCATTGCTATCTAGCTACTAAACCAAAATCAGGTCTTACATAGCGCCGTACATAAACGTACGAGGCAGTTCAACACCCTTCTCGCACGGCACTTTAACAAGCGTGGACAAACCTGGCCTCTAGTGATTAGCTCCTTAACTCCCCCATCATTGATTTGCCTGAGCGGTCGGACTGAAAAATTTCTTCAGCGCGGCTTTGGTTTCCTCGGGGCGCTGTTCCATCAGCCAGTGTCCGGTGTCGGCGAATTTGATTGATGTCACATTATCGGCGACCAGTTTCGCCTGAATTTCCAAGGCGCCGCCCATCGCCTTATCGCCTTCGATGGTCAAGACCGGCATCGGTAATTTCAGGGTGGCGAATCGCCGATTGTCCGCCGCATCCTGTGTGTCGAATAACTTGAACATCTCAAACGCCGCGCGCATCGCGCCTTCCTGCGCGTACGCTTTGGCGTAAATTTGACGGTCGGCTTCGGGAAAAGTTTCCGGGTGCGGCGAAAGCGTCTGCCAGAAGTGTTCGAGGAAAAGGCGTTCGCGCCCTTTGACCAGTTCGAGCGCAATAGGGCTGTTGACGAAGTGAAAATGCCAGAGGGCAGGAGTCGTATAAATCTTCTCCCAGACATCGCCGATACCCGGAATCGGCGCTTCGAGCAGAGCCAGTTTTTCCACTTCATTCGGATACTGCGCCGCGTAAGCGTAGGCGACCATCAGGCCGATGTCGTGACCGACGAGATCGATTTTTTGATAGCCGAGACTTTTAACGAGTTCGTGAATGTCAACGGCGAGTGTCTTCTTGTCGTAACCAGTGGCGGGGCGTGAGGAATCGCCGAGGCCACGCATGTCCGGTGCGATGATCGTGAAGTCCTTGCCGAACTCGTCGAACAGCGGAGTCCACATGCGCGAAGTATCGCCGAAACCGTGAATCAGGACGAGCGGCCTCTTGCCCGTCCCGGCTTTCAGGTAATGAATCTTCACGCCGTTCACATTCGCCGTCTGTGACTGATATTTATTGCTTTGCGCAAAGACGGTCGCGCCGAAACTTAAAGCCAGCATCAGTGCAGACGAGACGTGCCTGAACCTTAAAACGGCTGCCCTGTTACTCAATCTCACCTTCATCTTGCTGTAATCCAATCGCTGTTGCATAACTATTTCTCCTTGCGCGCACACTTGCGGCCAGTAGTTAAAGGTGAGCCGGTTCACACTTAATGTCATCACACCGCCGCCGCTGATTGCTCGCCCTTAATGAACGCCAGCAGATCATTGTTTACTTGCTCCTTGTGCGTCGAGCACATGCCGTGCGGCGCGCCCGGGTAAACTTTCAGAGTCGCGCCTTTAACTATCTTTGACGAGAGCAGCGCCGAGTCTGCGATCGGCACAATCTGGTCGTCATCGCCATGCATGATAAGAGTGGGCACATCTATCTTCTTGAGGTCTTCCGTCAAATCCGTCTCGGAAAAGGCCTTGATGCAGAAATATGAGCCAGGGAAACCGCACATCATCCCCTGGAGCCAGAAGGACTCGCGCAAACCCTCTGACACCTTTGCGCTCGCTCGGTTGAAACCATAGAAGGACATGGACAGGTCTTTCCAGAACTGCGAGCGATCAGCGAGCACGCCGGCGCGTATCTGGTCGAAGGCTTCTATCGGCGTGCCGCCCGGATTTGCTTCCGTCTTTAACATGAGCGGAGGGACAGCGCCGATAAGCACAGCCTTGGCGACTCTTGCAGTTCCGTGGCGACCGATGTAGCGCGCGACTTCGCCTCCGCCGGTCGAATGGCCGACATGGATTGCGTCTCTCAAATCAAGCGCTTCGACGAGCTTCGCCAGGTCGTCGGCGTAGGTGTCCATGTCGTTGCCCGTCCAGGGCTGGGATGAGCGGCCATGTCCACGGCGGTCGTGCGCGATACAGCGATAACCGCGCTCGGCCAGAAAGAACATCTGGTCTTCGAAGGCATCCGCGCTCAGGGGCCAGCCGTGACTGAAGACGACGGGCTGACCCTCTCCCCAGTCCTTGTAGTAGATGTCTATGTTGCCTGAGTTTTCCTGACCTACAGTTACGTATGGCATTTGAAATTCTCCTTATCTACTTTACCGAGGCAGCCTGTGCCTGGTGATTGAAGTGGAAGCACTCTGACGGAGCGCCGTTGACAACTTCGGACCGCTTGATCAATGGCAACGCCGATCAATAACTATCCGCTTCGACAACAGCCCTGGCAAAATCCTGCGGGGCTTCCTGGGGCAGATTGTGCCCGATGCCGCCCTTGATAATCCGGTGCGAATATTTGCCAGAAAATTTCTTGGCATAGGAGCTGGCGTCTGGATGCGGCGCACCATTGGCGTCGCCTTCAAGGGTAATGGTCGGAACGGTAATGACCGGAGCTGCGGCCAACTGCCTTTCCATATCGTCATATTTCGCCTCGCCTTCGGCCAACCCGAGCCGCCAACGATAATTATGGATCACGATTTGGACGTGATCCGGGTTGTCGAAAGACGCTGCGCTCTGCTCAAAGGTCGCGTCATCAAAGTTCCATTTCGGCGAAGCGATCTGCCAGATAAGCTTCGCAAAGTCTCGTCGGTATTTGTCGTAACCTGCGCGGCCGCGCTCCGTGGCAAAGTAATACTGATACCACCATTGGAGTTCAGCTTTTGGCGGCAGCGGTATCTTGCCAGCTTCCTGGCTGCCGATCAGATAACCGCTCACCGACACCAGCCCCTTGCAGCGCTCTGGCCAGAGGGCCGCGATGATGCAGGCCGTTCGCGCTCCCCAATCACAACCGGCGATGGTCGCTCTCTTGATCTTGAGGGCATCCATCAAGGCGATGCTGTCGAGAGCAAGGGCCGAGGGCTGGCCGTTCCGGAACGTGTCACTGGAAAGAAAGCGGGTCGTCCCGTAGCCGCGCAGAAAGGGGACGATTACCCGGTAGCCCTTCGATGCCAACAAAGGGGCGACATCGACGTAGGTGTGTATGTCGTAGGGCCACCCGTGCAGCAGAATGACCGCAGGACCATCGGCGGGGCCAGCTTCAGCGTAGCCCACGTTCAGGACGCCGGCATCGATCTGCTTCAGTGGACCAAGCGATCTGTTCATGCCAGACTCAATCGTGGTCGCACCCGCCGGTTTCATCTCGCCAGACTGGGCTTTCACCGAATCGCTCATGCCGAGTCGGGCAGCCGCGATGGTCATGGCCGCAGTGCCAAGAAAGCGGCGGCGATCCTGATTTATTTCTTCCGACATTTTATTTCCCTTCATTGCCGCGTCTACGATTTCGTCCACGCTCATCATTACGGTCTTCAGACTATGTTTCTTTTTCTGCGAGTAGCTGCTGAATCAGTCGCTCGGCCTCGTCATAACCCCCTTCACCAACGTGCCTCCATCGAATTCTTCCTTGTTTATCTAACAGGAAGGTGGTGGGCCACGCTTCGACGTTATAAGCGTTCCATGTTAGGTAGTCGTTATCCGAGACTACCGGATACTTAATCCCCAGTGAAGCAACTTCGCGACGAAGGTTTTCGATTTTTCTTTCATCATCAAACCCAGGTGAATGTACACCAATGACGGTGAAGTCTTGCGCGCGGTAACGATCATCCCAGCCTTTGATGAAGGGCAACGTGTTACGACAGTTATAGCAACCGAAAGTCCAGAACTCGATGAGCACCACGCGACCGCGCAGCTCCTTGAGCTTTAGCGGTTCTGAGTTTATCCAGTCACCTGTAGCCAGCTCTGGAGCAGCACTGGATTCCGAACTCTTATATTCAGCGGTCTTGCTGCGAAAGGGCCACAGCAATTGCTTTGTCAAACCCGTGGCGTAGGTCAATGCTGCTACAACAACGATGCCCACAACAATCCCGATTAACATATTTCGTCGTCTGTCCATATAGTTTCATCAGCTCCCTGCTTCACGAAGCTCCCTGTTGCGCACTTATTCCCATGTTTTCGAGAGCAGCGAGCGAGGCGACGATCTCATTTGTGGTCACAACGACGCTGGCGTAGTTCGGGATATTGATGTCGAGAGCGGCGTGCATCTCTTCGTCCGAATAATCGGCGGTCGCGTCTTTCACCATCGTTACCTCGTAACCAAGCTCGGCGGCATAACGAACAGTCGCTTCCACACACGTGTGTGCAATCAGCCCCACGACGATGAGCTGGTGTATGCCGTGCTTCTTGAGCTGCAAATCCAAATCCGTATTAGCGAAACCACTGGAACACCAATGCTCTTGGGCGACGATTTCGCCCGGTTGCGGCTCGAACTCGCTGCGAATCTCGCCACCCCAAGTGCCGTATTCGAAGGCCCTTCTCGACCACCCTGCCTTTTGTATAGGCGCAACGTACTTCCAGGTCTCGTAGTCGCTCGGACGGTATCGATGATGCAGTGCATAGAAGACGCGAAGCCCCACTTTTCGCGCTGCATTCAGGACCTGCGACATGTGAGGCACGCAGTCATCCGCTTCTGCCACAGCCCGGATGCGATCCCATATCTTGCCACCCTCGGAAATGAAATCGTTGTAAGGATCGATAATGAGAAGCGCAGTCATCTCTTTGTCAAACATCAGGTTTGCCATCTTCTTTTCTCCGATGATGATGACGCCGTAGTCATTTATTGCGGCAACTCAGTCCCGGCCTGCTCCGCTGCCATGTACTCGGCGTACCAGTCCGGCCAGTTC
>JBAWGU010000301.1:0-2208 GCA_049593215.1 Pyrinomonadaceae bacterium | reverse complement strand
GTCCAGGCGTTCCGATTCATTGACGCCGTGCTGATTGTAGTAGCCGCCGGGCGCGAATTGACCTGACTCGCCAAAATCCTGCGCGCGCAGGTCATTTGCCGGGTCAAGCTCTGTTGCCGCATCGGGTATTCCCGTATCCAACTTTGGAGCTATCGGGTTGGTATCGTCTTGTGTTTTGATCTCATCATTATCGTCAGCCATGTCTCTTCTCCTTGTTCTCAAGTGTTAATTAGATCGCGCCGGTTCACGAAAGCGTTCGACGCGAAAGCGTGAAAGTTTGAGCGGCGTGCTCTGCCGGATGCCAGCCTTGCGCGCCGCAATTTCGACCTGCTGCTCAACTGTCTCAACGCCCGGCAGATCAGGCAACAACAGGCCGCGATAAAGACCCGCCTCGTCTTCGACGATGACGCCGTAAGACTTCGGATCAAGTTCTTCAAAGCGCGCGGGTTCGGGCGCGTGAAGCACATCAACCGAATAGCGCAGGTTCGACAATTCGTGCGGCGCGACGGGAGGGAAACGCGGGTCGCGCGTGGCCGCGCTGATCGAGTTGGCGATTAACTCTTCCGCGAGCGTCTCCTGCGTCGGCTCAATCGTGCCGATGCAGCCGCGCAAATCGCCGTCTAAAGTTTTGATCGAGACAAAGCACGCGGCGCGCTGGTCCAGAAGAGGGTTATCCTCTGTCTCAGGCTTCTCAATCACAAAGCCTTCGCGCACGAATGTCTCAATCGTGCGGCGAGCCAGCGCCGGTAGCTCCGCTCCGTAGGCTTGCTCCGACCCTTGCGCCTCGCGTCCCGCCGAAGCTTCTACCGCCTCATCTACATGAGCATCCTCTTCATCAATCTTCTCGTCCTGCTTGTTCTCATCGCCGCGCTCTTTCGTCTGCGCTTTCTCTGCCCTCACCAGTTGCGCGACCATGTAGCCGACGCCAAACGGAGCTTCGTAGCTCAAAACTTCGCAAGCGGATTCGATGCCTTCCGTTGCGCCAATACAGACGAGCATAGAGCGGTAGCCGCACTCGCCCGCGAGCTTTCTCAAGTTCTGGTCCATCTCGACAATGCGCAGAGGCTCACACGCGCGCAGGCTCGACACGACCTCCTCATCAAAGAGGTGCGCTTGTGGGTTGTAGCCTGCGGGCGCGTCCGTCCTGAGCCTGTGGCTCAAATCGCCGCTTGCCACAAACGCGACCGGACGACCCACCGCGTCCACCGCGCGCTTGATGCAGTTGCCGAAGCGCACGTGATCTTCATTCGAGAGAAAACTGTAGCCGAGCGCGACGACGCTCCCCGTCCAGCCGTTGTGTTGCAGAAAGTAGAGCGGCACGGCTGTCCCGTGGTCCAGTTGGAAACCACTGAGGCCCATGACTTCATAATTCTCTTCCGCGCACGCGCTCGTGACAGCGTTCAGGAGTGCTTCATCGAGCGGGGCGTCAACAGAGGCGTCGGGCGCGCGAAAGTTTGCGAAGTCTCCGTAAAGGTTTTTTTCGTGATAAGCGACGAAGGCGCGCGCGTCGAGTGGCGCGTGAGGCGAGATGATGATGACGGACTGCGCGCCGCTTGCGATGATGCGTTCTGTGAAATCACGCATCGCGTCAATCGAGCCGCGCACCTCCGCTATCGCCTCACGGCCCACTTCCGGGACCATAATCGGCGGGTGCGGCACAATGCCCGCAAAGACGATTGAACTCGCGCTCATCTCTCTTCCATTAACTCGGTCTGGCTTGAAAAGACCCCAAGCCTCTTCGCTTCTCTATGGAACGGCGCGAAGAGCATGGCTCAAACGCTGCCGCGTGGAGGGGAAGCAGGCAGCCGGATCAAAAAATTCACTTGTAGGGAACAACACGCATTTTATCACACGACGCGCGCCATGTCGCAAGCGCGAATTGCGCGAGCGTGTGAAGACATTTAAGATATGTGACGCAGGCGCAATTTAATCAGGAGCCTCTAAGCAGTGTCTTCTCAGGCAAAAACATTTATCACCGAAGAAGAATATTTAGCCCTTGAGCGCAAAGCTCAGATCAAGAGCGAATATTTTGCCGGTGAGGTGTTTGCGCTGGCGGGAGCAAGCAGACAGCATAATCGAATTGTCACAAACCTTGTTGTCGGGCTTGATAACCAGTTGAAGCAGCGTCCCTGCAATGTTTATTCAAGCGACTTGCGGATAAAAATCAACAAGTCCGGGCTTTACACGTATCCTGATGTGGTCGTGACC
>JBAWGU010000300.1:0-4742 GCA_049593215.1 Pyrinomonadaceae bacterium | reverse complement strand
CAGTTGGGTTTGCAGCTTGAAGCTCATGGCGACGGTCGCGCCGTCAGACAAAATCCTGCGGCTGGTGTGGAGGTCAGCGCGGGCGCAGTTGTGCAGATTGATTTCGGAAGGAGCGAGTAGAAAGGATTGACAAAGAAATTAACAGGGATGGACAGGATAGACCGAGATAAAAAGCAAGACGGAAGGCAGAAGGATGAAGAGCAAGCTTTTCGTCTGTCATTCCGCATTTATCATTCCGCGTTCATTGTTTCTTTTATCCTGTTCATCCTGTCCATCCCTGTTAATTTTTTTTCGTTAATCCAAGCTTGAGCTTATGACAGTTCCCCTTGCAAAGCGCCACGCGCGTTCCGGCCATGAAATTAATGAGAGAATCAATGCTTGCAGAAAACGTGTCCGCCGCTCGCGCTCAACATCTGGAGAGACGTTGCGTGAAGAGGGTTGCGGCGCGGATGGCGCGGCGTGTGAAGAGTTGAAAGGCAAGCGCGGCGGCTCTCTTGAAAGCGAAAGTGAGAGTGAGCACGAGAGCGAGGTGACGGACGTTCATGTTGCAAAAGAGTCAAGATTTGGCTGGCTTGAGCGAATGCTGGCGCAGGAGGTTGACCGCCGCAGGAGATTACACGCAAGATTCTCCGTACAGGAAGAGGCAGGAAGAGTGTGAATCTCCGTAGGGCAGCAAGTTTGATGGACGCGCAGGCTGTGGGCGTGCGCGCCGAGTTGTTTGACAACGAAATAAAAGGCTATTCGATTGACTCGCGTTCTACAGGCGCGGGCGAACTCTTCTTCGCGCTCTCGCAGGAAGACTACGCCCGCGCCGGATTTAACGGCGAGTTTGCAGACGGGCACCTCTTCATCCCTAAAGCTTTCGAGCGCGGCGCGATTGCCGCAGTCGCACGCCGTGAGCGCGTCGAGGCAGATGAAAAACTCTTAGCGATGCGTGATCGTTTGTTGCTCGTTGACGATGCGATTGCAGCTTTGCAGCTTCTGGCCCACAAAGTTTATGAAGCGTGGGACAGAACGGTCGTCGGCATCACGGGCAGCGCAGGCAAGACGACTGCGAAAGAGTTGACGGCGCACATTCTTTCATCGTCGGGCCGCAGAGTCTTGAAGAGCGAGCGCAATTATAACAACGGTCTGGGACTGCCGCTCTCCGTCTTGCAGATGGTGAGCGATGGGCACACGCCGGAAGATTATGACGTGGCGGTGCTTGAGATGGGCATGAGTTCGCCGACGCATGAGATTGAACGCCTCTGCAAGATTACGCCGCCGGACATCGGTGTTGAATTACTCGTCGCGCCTGTGCATCTTGAATACCTCGGCACGATTGAGAACATTGCGAACGCGAAAGCGGAACTCGTAGAAGGTCTCAAGCCTGAAGGCGTGGCCGTGCTCAATGCGGATGATAAGCATGTGATTGCGATGCGTGGACGACACAAGGGGCGCACGCTCACCTTCGGCTTAAAGAACATGGCGGACGTGATGGCCGCAGATGTTGAGACAGGCGATCTGGGCCTCAGCCGCTTTCGTCTCTGCACGCCGATGGGCGAAGCCGTTGCGGAGTTGGCTCTGCCCGGAAGACACAACTTGATGAACGCGCTCGCCGCCGTCGCCGTCGCCATCTGCTTCGGCATCGGGCCGGAAGAGATTGCAAAAGCTCTGCGTACAGCCACGCCGCCGAGGATGCGCGGAGAAGTTTTAGATTTCGCGGCGGGCTTCACGGTCGTTGATGATTCTTACAACTCTAACCCGCGCTCGCTGCTGAGCATCGTGCGAACGATTTCGGAAAGCAGCGGAGACGCTCTGCGCCGTATCGTCATCGCGGGCGAGATGCTTGAGCTTGGACCTGACAGCGCACAGATGCACCGCGAAGCAGGCCGTGAGATTGCGCGCTTGAAGATTGACATGCTCTGGAGCGTGCGCGGGCTTGCCCGTGAGATGGTCGAGGGCGCGCGAGAAGCGGGCATGGGCGCGGACAGTGCGCGCTTCTTCAATTCATCCGAAGAGGCTGCCGCCGCCTTTCTCGATGAAGTTCGCGCTGGCGATCTGGTTTTAGTCAAAGGCTCAAGAGGAGTGCAAACGGACAGGGTGGTTCGAGCTTTGCGCGAACGATACGCGCTCGCTGGCGGTGATGAGAGAGTTTGAAGAGCAGGGGATGGGGGTTGGGGGATAGGGGTTGGAGAAAATCTTTTTCTAACCCCCGGCCCCCAACCCCTGACTCCCGATTTTGCCGATGATCTATTACGTCTTATACGAATTGCTCTACAGCCATTTCAAGGATGGTGAGTCGTATCTCATCAAGGCTCTGAACGTCTTTCAGTACGTCACGTTTCGCACGGCTTATGCGACCGTCACGTCGCTCTTAATCTCGCTGGTCTTTGGCAAGCAGGTCATACAGGCTCTCAAGAATTGGAACGTCGGGCAGCAGATACGCGAGGAAGGCCCGGAAGCGCACATGGCTAAGCGCGGCACGCCGACGATGGGAGGCGTGCTGATTATCGGTTCCGTGCTTATCTCAACCTTGCTGTGGGCCAAATTAGACAGCCGCACAACCAGCCCTTATGTCTGGATCACCATGATCTCGACTGTGCTCTTCGCGGCCATCGGCTTCGCGGATGATTACGCGAAGATGGCTAAAAAGCAGAGTCTCGGTCTGACCGGAAAGCAAAAGCTTCTCTTTCAATTTCTGATTGCTCTAGGCGTGTGGGGCGCGCTCTTCATCGCGACGCACTATTTCTCAGGCCACTATTCATGGAACGTCAACATTCCGTTCTTCAAGGCGACGGCCAATCCGGACCCGAAGGAGAGCATTAGCTACATCGGCCCGTATCTTTACGCCGTGCTCATCATCATCGTCCTGATGGGTTATTCAAACGCTGTCAACCTGACGGACGGCCTCGACGGACTCGCCATCAGCATCACCTTCATTGCGATGACTGCGCTGACGGCTTTCACCTATTTAGTAAGCGATGAACGCTGGGCCAAATATCTGGATTTAACATGGAGGCCGGAGGCTGCGGAGTTGACGGTCTTCTGCGGCGCGATGGCAGGAGCGAGTCTGGGATTCCTGTGGTACAACGCACCGCCCGCAGAAGTTTTCATGGGCGACGTGGGGAGCCTCGCTATCGGCGGCGCAATCGGGACCATCGGCGTCTTGACCAAGCAGGAGTTCATGCTGCTTTTAGTCGGCGGCGTGTTTGTGATCGAAGCGGTCTCGGTGATGTTGCAGGTCAGCTTCTTCAAGATGACGAAGCGCAGCACGGGCACAGGGCGCAGGCTCTTTCGCATGACGCCCCTGCATCACCACTTCGAGATGCAGGGATGGAAAGAGCCGAAGATAGTTTTCAGGTTTTTAATTCTCGCAATCCTCTTCGCTCTGTTGAGTCTCTCGACGCTGAAGCTGCGTTAAGGATATGAGTTATAAAAATTGACCGCAGAGACGCCGCAGGCGCAGAGAAATTAAGAAGGGATAGGGCGCAGGCGTTAAGCTTTGAATTTTCGATTTCAGTGTGGTTTGAAGTCTCAAATTTGAAATCTGATTTTTTTATCTTCTCTGCGCCTGCGGCGTCTCTGCGGTTAATTTGAATGGTTTAAGGAAAAGCGATTGGATGTCAGTGGCAAGAAAGTTCTGGTGATTGGCGCGGCGCGCAGTGGTGTGGCGAGCGCGAGGTTTCTGGCGGAGCGCGGCGCGATAGTGGCTCTCAATGATCGCAAGCCTCTGGAAGAGTGGAGCGCGGATGCTTTAGCCCTCAAAGATTCGGGCGTCGGGGCCGTTGCGGGCGATGTGCCGATGTGGTTGCTGGACCAGATTGAGTTGGTCGTGATTAGTCCGGGCGTGCCGTCGAAGAGCATTCCTGTGAGGTACGCGGATCGCGCGGGCGCAGAAGTCATCGGAGAGATTGAGCTTGCCGCACGGTTCATGCGCGGGCGCATCGTCGCCATCACAGGCACGAACGGGAAGACGACGACGACGACTCTCATTGGCGAGTTGTTGAAGGATGCGGGACTAAACGTTCAGGTCGGCGGCAACATCGGCACGCCTTTGATCTCTCTGGTCGAGTCTTCGCGTGATGATGGATGGACGGTCGCGGAGGTTTCGAGTTTTCAGCTTGAGACGATACACAGTTTTCATCCGTCGGTGGCGATGGTCTTGAACGTGACGCCGAACCACATGGACCGCTACGACACTTTGAACGATTACGCGGCGGCAAAGCATCGCATCTTCAGCAACCAGACGCCGGAAGACGTGGCGATTCTTAATGCTGATGATGAGATTGTTGCTTCATGGGCCAAGGGGCTTCGCGCGCATGTGGTCTTGTTCAGCGTGAAGAGAGAGTTGGAGGAAGGTCTCTTCTTGAGAAGTGGTGTTGAGCTTGTTTCAAGAACGAGGGATGGCGAGCGCGTGCTGGTTTTACGTGAAGAGATGCAACTGCGCGGGCTGCACAATGTTGAGAATGTGCTGGCTGCTCTCGCCGCAGGTCTTGCGTGCGGTGCGTCGCCGGATTCGATGCGCGAAACCGTTAAGCGTTTTCGTCCCGTTGAGCATCGCCTTGAGCATGTCGCGGAGATTGAGGGCGTGA
Source organism: Pyrinomonadaceae bacterium (assembly GCA_049593215.1). Lineage (GTDB taxonomy): Bacteria > Acidobacteriota > Blastocatellia > Pyrinomonadales > Pyrinomonadaceae > JBAWGU01. Next base: position 168 of record JBAWGU010000300.1, on the reverse strand, counting down.
AGTTTTACAACGACTCGAAAGCGACGAGCGTTGATGCGACGTTGAAAGCTTTGGAGGCTTTCGCAGATGAACGCGGCAAGGTTGTTCTAATCCTTGGCGGGCGCGGCAAGAAAGCTCCTTATGCTCCGCTCGCGCCGCTTGTCAGAGAGAAGGCGCGCAAGTTGATTT
>JBAWGU010000299.1:0-17542 GCA_049593215.1 Pyrinomonadaceae bacterium | reverse complement strand
GAATACGCTGGCAGGAATGGCGGAGGGAGACGAGCTGCGTACGCTGTTGGCGGCGCTGCGACGTTTCACGAAGCTGACGCCGGTGAACACGATCGTCGCTCGCCAGCGGATTGCTGATGGGATGATCGCAGCGAATAAGTACGTGTACTAAAACTTCTGGGGGGGAACGGGGTTAACAGGATAAAAGGGTAAAGGGGAACGGGAAGAAACGCGTTTCCCTTGCCGCTTTCCCTTTACCAATTCCCCTTTTACCCTCTTCCCCCTTCTTCTAAGAGCCTTGCGAGCGCGTACATCATCCATGCCTGTGACCAGCGCATGTAGGGCGTGCGCACGGTGTGAAAGCGGCGGCGTTGATAGTAGAAGAAGCCGCGCGGGTCGCGCAAAGTTCGTATGGCCCAGAGCGCTGTTCGTTCGGCGAGCATGAGAGCATCGCTGTCCGCCTCTTTCATCTCAAGGAAAGCGATAACGGATGCGCCCGCCGAATGCGCGTCCGCAGGGTAGAGTCTATCATGGAAATATTTGGGCCAGCCGTCGTTGAGAAAGAAGTGCTCGCGCCAGAACCCGTAGCCGCGTCCTGTTGCCTCTTCAAACTCGCCGCGTGCGCCTTTGCAAGCATTCATAATGCGATTGAGGCTCGTGAGCACGAAGGCAGTATGAAAGTTGTCGGCCCAACCTTGAAACTCCGCCGCGCCGTAAGCCCATGAGCCGTCCGCGCGTTGACGACGCACCACGTAGCGCGCGGCGCGCATGGCCCAATCGCATAAATCTTTTTCGCCTGTCAGCGCGCCAACGCTGGCGAGCGTTTCTCCTGCTAAGAGGCTCGCATTAAAAACGCGCGTCCGGTCAAGCGGCGAGTAGCTGAAACAGATTTCCGCTTCGGTCTCTTCGCTCCTGTTCAGGTCTTGAAGGATGAAGTCGCAAACGCTGCGCGCCGTTTGAAGATAGGAATTATCATCGAAAGCTTGTGCCGCTTCGATGAGCGCGCGTGCGGCAAAAGCCGTCGGCACCACTGTCGGCGTGCCCTGCGGCGCAAAGAACGCGCGCCCCTGCCAGTCGAAATTGTAGCCCCAACAAGCCGCGCCGCTCTTAGATTTAATTTGCGCCGCGAGCAAATCTTTCAACAAGCGGCGCGCTTCGCTCTCTGCTTCCGATGTTCTACTTCTACGAAAATCTGCGAGCGCGGCGAGCGCGAAGAGCGCAGTTCCCTTTGCATTCTTTCCTGCGGGAACGCGCGCGAGCGGGCGCAGGTTGAAGGGAGAACGCTTGAAGAGTTGGGTCCACAGAAGACGCGCGGCGCGTGAGTGTTTGAGCGGAGTCGCTTGAAAGAGTTTGCTGTTCAGCGCATCGAAAGGATCATAGCCAGCATAATCACGCGTGCGACACCATGAGGCTAAAGTTTGATAGGCGTGTTCCAGCTCACTGTTAATTTGAGATTGAGTCAATAACCGCTTCTCATCTTTCGCTGCTGACAGACGTTTCAATGCGGCGCGCAGTTTCGACAAAGCTCTCCTGCCAGAGTTCAAACATGAGCAGCGTCCAGAGCAGCTTTCTGTGATTGGCCGCGCCGCTCTCATGCTCCTGCTGCAAGCGCAGCACGTAGTCTGCGTTGAAGAGTCCGTTCCGGCGTATGCGTTCGGGCGAGAGCAGGTCGCGCGCGAGCGGGCGCAGGTTGTGCTTGAGCCAGTCTGCGACGGGCACGCCGAAACCTTTCTTGCCGCGACGCATGACGAATGCGGGGAGCAGTGGTTCTACGGCGCGCTTCAGAATATATTTCGTTTTGCGCCCGTGCAGTTTGTAATCGGCGGGCAGCGAGGCTGTAAACTCCGCGACGCGCGGGTCCAGAAACGGCGCGCGCACTTCCAGCGAGACTGCCATGCTCGCGCGATCAACTTTCGTCAGGATGTCTTCGGCCAGATAAAGCTGCGTGTCGAGGCTCTGCATACACTCGATTGTGCTCTCCGCATCACAAGCTTCAAACAGATGCCGCGCGTCCCTGTAAACGTCTCCATCGCTCGCGCGCTTCGCTTCCGTCGTCAGCAATCTGTCTTGCTCATTAGGTGTGAAAGAGCCGAACCAGATGTGATGACGCGCTACATCGTCGTGCGCTATTCCTGCGATGAATCGTTTGGCTTTGAAATCGAATGAGAGATTTTTTGTGCTGACGGGAAGACGGCGCACAGCCGGTTCGACCAACGAACGACGCAGGAAGGCTGGAACGCGTGAATAGAGTTGGGCGATGCGATGCCCGTAGTACATCGGATAGCCTGCGAAGAGTTCGTCGCCGCCGTCGCCGCCCAGAGCGACTGTGACGTGCTTGCGCGTGAAGCGCGAGAGCAGGTAGGTCGGCACAAGCGAAGGGTCGCTGAAAGGCTCGTCCATCCATGAGCCGATTTCGCCGACGAGGTTTGCTGCGAGGTTCGCGCTCAAGCGTTCTTCGTGATGATCCGTGCCTAAGAATTTTGCGACGGCGCGTGCATATGCGGATTCGTCAAACGAGCTTTCGGCGAAAGAGATTGAAAAAGTTTTGACTGCTTCGCTCGATGCGCGAACGGCGAGCGCAGCGACGGTCGAAGAGTCAACGCCGCCTGAGAGCAGCACGCCGAGCGGCACATCGGAGACGAGCCTCATGCGAACGGAATCTGCCAGAAGCTCTCGCAACTCTTCCGCAGCCTCTTCAACAGACGGCACAGGCTCGCGCTTCCTGTAGCTCAAACGCCAGTAAGGTTTCACTTCGATGCGCCCATCTTCGAGCGTGAGCGTGTGCGCGGCTGGAAGTTTTCGGATGCCTTCGTAAATCGAGAGCGGCGCGGGCACGTAATCGAAGGCGAGATACTGGCGAAGCGCGTTGAGGTTGAGGCCCGGACGCACCGATGGGTGAGCCAGCAAGACTTTCGGCTCCGAAGCGAAGAGCAGGGTCTGGTCGAACACGCCCCAGTAAAGCGGTTTCTCTCCGAAACGGTCGCGCGCGATAAGGAGCTTTCGCCTGCGCGCGTCCCACAACGCGAACGCGAACATGCCGTTGAGATGAGAGACCATCTCTTCGCCATACTCTTCATAAAGATGCGGCAGGACTTCCGTGTCAGACGCGGAGCGAAAATGATGGCCGCGCTTTTCAAGCTCCGCGCGAAGCTCGCGGTAATTATAAATCTCGCCGTTGAGGATGACGTTGATTTGGCCGTCTTCGCTGAGCGCGGGCTGCTCGCCCGTCATCAGATCAATGATAGCGAGGCGGCGCATCCCGAGCGCGACGCCCGTCTGGACCATCAAACCTTCCGAATCCGGCCCACGATGAATCATGCGCTCGCACATCGAGCGCAGGAGTTCGCGCGCGCCGTCTGTCGGCGGCGTTCGCGCATCAAGATTGGCCCATCCGGTAATGCCGCACATGAAAATATTTTAAACCAATCCGCGCCCTTCCGGCTCAGAACAATTTGAAGTTCGGGAGCACGTTAATAGTGAACAGGCGTGGAACGCCCTGCTCTTCGATAAAGTAGTAGTCGAAATATTCGCGGCGAACAATATACACGGGAGTCTGCGCGCTGATGTCAAACTCCCTGTTGCCGTCTTCGATGCGCGGAACATCGTGAGATTCATGCTTCGAGCGTTCCATCTCTTCCGCGATGTTCCGCTTGTAGAGTCCGCTTTTGAATGCTTCGGGTGAAAAATGTTTTCGATACATCTCCGAGAGTTGATTCATGTCCGCGATAAACTCTTCAACTTCGGCAGTTGATTTCAGGTGCGTCTTCTCTCCATTCATGTTTTTTGAAAGAAGCTGTGACCTTTCAACTTCCGGCGGAACTTCCTGCTGGTCCTGAATCATCCTGTACTCTGCGAACAGATGGAAATAGGTCATAAAGGCTGCATAAGCTCGCTCGGCCAGAGGCAAGCTGATGTCAGCAGGAAAGCTGGATTCGTCTATGATAACTGCGCGCCTGCGCAAGCGCGGCTCTCTTACAAAACTTTCGTTCAGGATTGAAGTGAAATCGAGCGTCTCGTGAAAACGCATGATGATGCGGTCAGCCGCCGCCTCTGCCAACGCGAGCTTCTGTTTCCGGGACATACTTTTTTGCGCGTCGCTGCGTCGAGCAGTTGATGGTGTTTGTCTCTGCGCGCATCCGTAAACGTGCGCGGCGAGGCCCATCAACAGCAACAACTGAATCGCTTTTGTAAAAGAGGCGCGCATAAACTCGATTCTACTTTTTGATGCCGATGGTCTCGCGCACGGCGTAGATGCGTTTCTCCTGCGATTCGTGATAGGTGCGTACAAGCATCTCCGCGAGCAATCCCATCAAAAGAAACTGTATGCCGACGGCGAACATGACGATAGCAAGGATCGGCAAAGGTGTCTGCACAAAGTCGGCTTTATGTATGATCTTCAGGAACACTGCGTACAATCCCGCGAGCAGCGAGACCACAAAAGCCAGAATGCCGCACGTGCCGAAGACGTAGATGGGCTTCGTCTGGTAAGAGGCCATGAACTTGATGGTCATCAAATCCAGAACCACTTTGAGCGTGCGCGACAGCCCGTACTTGGATTTGCCCATCGTGCGCGGGTGATGCTCGACAGGGATTTCTGTGACTCTGGCTCCGGCCCACGAAGCGTAGATGGGAATGAAGCGGTGCATCTCGCCGTAGAGCCGCACGTCTTCCAGAGATTCGCGCCTGTAGGCTTTGAGCGAGCAGCCGTAATCATGCAACGGCACGCCGCCTATCCACGAAATCAGACGATTCGCCATCATCGAAGGAATCTTGCGCGTAATCGCTTTGTCTTTACGATCCTTGCGCCAGCCGGAAACCACATCGTAGCCTTCGTCGAGTTTCTCCAACAGCCGCACGATGTCCGCAGGGTCGTTCTGCAAATCAGCATCCATCGGGATCAACACTTGCCCGCGCGCCGCGTCAATCCCTGCCGCCATCGCAGCCGTCTGCCCGTAATTGCGCCGCAGGGCTATCACGCGCACGCGATTGTCCCCTTCGGCAAGTTCGCGTAAGACTTCGAGGCTGCCGTCCGTTGAGCCGTCGTCAACATAAATAATCTCCGCAGTGCGCCCAAGCAAACGCAGAGATTCGTCCAGCTTCGCATGAAGCGGGCGCAGGTTCGGCTCTTCGTTCAGGACAGGCAGAAAAATAGAAAGCTCAGGCGCGTCGCTCTGAGCAATTACGACAGGTGCTCTTGAAATAGTCTCTTCTTCGTCGAAAGTTTTCATAAAGCAGTGATAAGTGACGAGTGATAAGTGACAAGATAAAAGCTCGTGCTTACTCGTTACTTATAACATCTTTCGCAAGCTCGTCATCTGTGATTACACAAACTCGCTTGATGTCAACCTCGAAATCTACATCCTTCATGTACTCTTCGTAGTCTGCGCTGCTATGCGTATCCCAAAACTCGGCAGCTTCATCTATGCTGTTGAATTGTTCCGGCAAGGGATCGCGCTTATCGTTGAGTTTCATCTATTCAATTCTTCTCGCAACGCACAGCGCGGAAACGCCGAACGGAAAATTCAGATGGCGCAACAGAAAACTCTCTGCGCCGAGGACGCGTCCCAGCACTCCGTTCAAAGCGGCCACGTTGATCTTGCTCTCGGATTCCGGGCGCAGGCCGGTCGCTCTCATCACGGCGCGGCCCAGAAGCGTCGGCGCAAAAAAGGTAATGTTGGCATAGGTTGCGCGCTCAATCTCGAAACCTGCTTCACGCACGACGCGCTTAAGCTGTGGCAAAGTGTAGCGCCGCCTATGATTGCTCACGTCGTCCTGCACGCCCCACAGAAACATGAACGCCGGAACGAAGAGCAGGACATGCCCGCCCGGCGCGATGACGCGGCGTATCTCGCGCAATCCCGCCACGTCGTCGTCCAGATGCTCTATCACATCGAGCGCAGTCACGAGATCGAAGCTTGCCTCCCCATACGGCAACTTCTCAGCCGTGCTCTGCTGCACATTCGACAACCCGCGCTCGTGACAGAAAGCCAACGCGTCCGTAGAAACATCAACTCCCTCCGCATCGCCAAAGCGCGCGAGCAATTCCAGATTCGCGCCCGTGCCGCAGCCGACATCGAGTATGCGCGGGCGGCTCTCATCAATGCCGTTCTTATTAATACCGCGACAAATCTCCCTGACAAAGCTTTCGATGATGCGACGCCGCCCGACAAACCACCAGTGCGTCTCCTCGACCTCGTACATGATCGAGTAAGTATGCTGCTGCATCTCGCGCGGAAGTAGTGATTCCGATTTAATCATCGCTGCATCTGTTCATCGAATCAATGTAAAATGAATCAATGAGTCAATCTCCCAAACCCTCGCCAGCTATTCTTGTTATGCCAGGTGATGACCGTCTCGCTTGCGCGAAGCTCTTTCCACCACTCTTCAAACTCTTCGCGCGAGATGTAGAAGGCCGTCGGCGCAACTAAGTGATCGAAGACGATTGAATGCTGCTCGCGCCAGTCGAAGACGGAGATGGCGCTGAGGTAATCATTGTAGAACAGGCGACGCGCAATCGCAGAACCGCTCGCGCTCCGGTTAAGCGGCCCGTAGATCAACTTTGTCGCAGCATACATGGCAGCCGTTGGCAGTTTCGAGAGATGAAGCAACGCGCGGCGATTCAAGCGCGACGTGAGCGACTCGCGCAAAGGACTCACGAAGCGCGTAATCCACTTATTATTCTCCGCCCCGTAAACCCATGCGGAGATGTGCCCGCCCTCTCTCACTTTCGATGCGAGGGAGATGAAGCCCGCGCGCGGGTCAGGCAAGTGATGCAGGACGCCAACCGAAAACGCGTAATCAAACGCGCGGCGCACAGGCAAGTGATAGATGTCCGCCTGCACGATGTGCGCGTTCTCCAGATGGCGAGTCGCGTCAAAGGCTGTCTCAACCGCATCGCTTAAATCAACGCTGACAATATCGCGCGCACCCCAACGCGCAGCGAGTTGCGTGTGGCGGCCTTTGCCGCAGCCGCCTTCGAGCACAACCTTGTCCTTAAAAAATTCAGGCTTAACGGGAGCAATCCAGCCTAAAAATTGATCGCCGTAACGCTCGTCCTCGTGCGTAAAGTGCTGCCACTCCCAGCCGAAACTTGAAGCCGTCGCAGCCTTATCCTTTTCAACTTCATTGAGGCTGGCAAAGCGCGGCACGCCCCGCACCACCGGGAAACGCTTGCCACACGAAGCGCACTCCAACTCGCCTTCCAACACTTCCGCGCCTTCCGTCTGCGCCGCAGACAACAAACGAATCTCCCCGCCGCACGACGGGCACAACAGATATTGCAACAACCTTTGTTTCATAAATCAGTAGTCAGTAGTCAGTAGTCAGTAGTCAGTAGCTTTTCAGGCATTCGAGATTGACGACTAAAGAAAAAACGTTCTGCCGTTCAACCTCTTCATGCTGGCTACTGGCTACTGACTACTGACTACTGTTTTCCATAAACCATTCGATAAAACGATGAATGCCTTCTTCGATTTCAACTTGCGGATTGTAGCCGAGCAGGCGGCGCGCTTTGGTGATGTCTGCAAAAGTTTGCGGCACGTCGCCGGGTTGCATGGGCTGGCGATCAATGATGGCTGTGCGGCCTAACTCTTTTTCTAAAAGCGCAATCAGCTCGCGCAGCTCGACCGTGCGCGACTCGCCCAGATTAAAAACTTCGTAAAGGCTCCCTGAATAATCAACCGCAGCGCGCACGCCCGCGATGATGTCTTCGATGAAAGTGTAATCGCGCCGCGTCGTGCCGTCGCCGTAAACGGGAATCGCGCGGCCTTCGGAAATCAGGCGCGTGAATTTGTGTATGGCGAGGTCAGGACGCTGGCGCGCGCCGTAAACCGTGAAGAAACGCAGACAGACGCAACGAAGATTGTAGAGATGCGAATAAGTATGACAGAGAAACTCGCCTGCGGCCTTCGTTGCCGCATAAGGCGAGATGGGCTGACGGATCGAGTCTTCTTCGCTGAAAGGAACTTTCGCGTTGACGCCGTAAACGGACGATGACGAGCCAAACACGAATTGGCGTATCTCGTGTTTGCGCGCCTGCTCTAAAAGATTGAGCGTGCCATTGATGTTCGTCAACGCGTACAGCAGTGGCTCTGTCAGAGAAGGACGCACGCCCGCACGCGCAGCCAAATGTACAACGCAATCAAACTCCGTCTCTTCAAACACACGCGCAACCGCCTCGCTGTCGCGTATGTCCGCTTCGATTAAACGATACGCAGGGTCTTCCAGATGCGCCCGCACGTTCTCGCGCTTACGCTCCGGCGCATAAAAATCATTAAAGTCGTCAATGACAGTTACACGCCAACTCTTCTCGCCCAAAAGTCTGTCAACCAGATGCGAGCCGATAAAGCCTGCGCCGCCTGTCACGAGAATTTCTTTCATTGTCATTTGTCCGTAGTCCGTTGTTTCGCTGTTCATAGTTATTCAGTTAGCCTTTAGGAAATTTCTTGATAACCACAAACAGCTGACAACGGACTACTGACCACTGACAAATTTATTTCGTCGCATAAATCCACAAGTGCCAGCCCCAGCGCGCGGCGAGTTTCGCTTCCGTTGAGCGCGGCAGGAGATTGCCAATAACGGGCAGCCAGCGTTTATTCAAGAAGTATGTGGCGAGACGAACGTCTGCGAAGTCTTTGAAGAGTTCGCGCGCCTCTTTTCGTGAATAGACGCGCGCGAGCGGATTGCCCGCGCCGTCTGTGTTCTGGCTCAAAAATTCTCCGGGCGCGAGATAGCTCGCCGCGTCCGCCTTGATGTTTCGCCCGTGCTCGCGCAGAGAATCAACCGGCTCGCCCGTCAAACGATGGACCAGTTTCAAGCCCGCTTCACTCTTCAAGAGGTGCGCGCCCGCGCGGCGGAGCACGCCAATGTTGACGCGATAGTTGTAAGAGTCTCTGTGATAGAGCATGACGACGGCGCGACCGCCCGTGCGCAGCACGCGATGAACTTCACGCACGGAGCGCGCAGTGTCGGGCGTGTGGTGCAGGACGCCGTGCGAATAGACCAGATCAAAACTCTCGTCCGCGAAATCAAGGTTCTCCGCATCAGCCGTGCGAAATGTCCCCGCAAGACCAAACAGCTCGAAGCGTTTGCGCGCAAGGTCAACAGCCGCTTCCGTCAAATCAACGCCCGTGTAATCCGCGCCAGACTTTGCAAACTGCGCCCCGTCAGTGCCAAGCCCGCAGCCAATCTCAAGAACTCTCAGGCCGCTTGCGCTCTTGAAATCTGCGGCCTCGGGGATGTGCCATTCCTTCTCGTAGCGATGCTCTTCGACGCGCTCGTAAAACTGGCGCGTGCCCATCTCCGCCTCCGTGAACTTGGTCCCACACGGGTTCGCCTGCCAGAAGGCGCGCACACGCTCTTTCAAATTTTTGTTGGCTTCAGACATATACGAGCAATCGTTTGTGAGAGCTTTTCAAGCGGCTATTTTACGATGCGTGAGCATAGACGAGCAAAATCGCCCTCACGCAAAGAGAGAAAAGTAACACGGCGCGCGCGGGAGGGACAAGCGGGGCTGAAGAGGCGTGCGGACAAAAATTTTGTGTGTTTGACGCAACGATTTTGGGATATTTACACGGTATCTTGAAAATACAGGACAAGGGGAATCAAGGGGATCAATAAGAGAGGCGCAGAACCTTCAAGCGGTTTGCGCCTCCCTTATTTTTTTGTCTGAAGGAATTTACCCTGTAACTATAGAGTTGCGTCCTCATTCTTGAGCAATCACTTCTTCAGAGCTTTCGCTCGCACCTTCATACGCTCTTTAAATGCTTCGTCTATGGCAGTTGAGAATTTAGGAATCGTAGAAAAGTATCTTTCCCTCCAAACAATCTCCAGCCCTGTGGCTTTCTGGACTATTAGATATGAGGTAACAGACACAATAGGACCTAGACCATAATTATCCCCACCACCCTTTAAGGGAGTAACAAACCACAAAAATATCACCTCAGCCTGTGAAATATTAGTTGCCGCTTCTACTGAACCATATTTACTTGCATTTCTTTTGTTCCACGCTTCAACCCATGTATGAGTAGCTTGAGATGGATCATTCATCTCAAGCTCACTAATTACCAAACCATAAACTTTGAACGGATTACTATCCGGCAATACTTTCGATGGGACAAATGTAATTGCTGTCGTTGGCGGGATGTTCATTGCTTCACGGATTCGGCTCTCTTCCTGATCAGGAAGAGGCTTCGCCTTACTTTTATCCTGCCCTGCTGATGGATAACAGAGGCAAAGAATACCAACAAGGGTGAAAAGTAGATTACGCATGTCGCAATTCCTGTCAAATGAGAATATTGAACAGAGACCTTGATTACCTCTTATATGTACCCATCAACTGCCCTTCCGCCAGCACGTGACCTTCCATCTCTTTCAACAACTGCTCCTTCGTCGTCTTGCTCTCATCAGCAACGCTTGTGTCCAGCGCATAGAGTTTGAAGAAGTAACGATGCGTTCCGCTTGGCGGACACGGCCCGCCGTAACCCACCTTCTTAAAATCGCTCGTGCCCTGACGCCCGCCACCCGCCACGTTCTCCTGCGCCGGAACATTCTCCGGCAACCCCTTAGCCGTCGCGCTCAGATTAAAAACCACCCAATGCACCCAGGTCTTCGCGGGCGCATCCGGGTCATCAACAATGAGCGCCAGCGTCACGGCCTTCTCAGGCACGCCCGTCCAAGCGAGCGCGGGAGAGACGTTCGCGCCGTCGCAAGTGTACTGCTTCGGAATCGCGCCACCCTCCTGAAAAGCCGCGCTCGTCACTTTAATCTCCATCTTCTTCACCTCCCGCGACGCTTCGGGCTGAGCGTTTTTCTGTCCCGCATTTTCAGACGAAATCTCCTTCTTGCCCGTGCAGGAACAGAGCAAGATTAACGTAAATAGTGGGATACAGATTTTCTTAAACATTCGAGGTTCTCTGTGCTGGAAAATTTACGTCCAGAGGGAAGATTGAGGCGATTGGGCTTTGGCTTATCTTCTCTTCACTTTGCGTTTGCTAGTCGGCTTGCTATCGTCCACCATAACCAATAAATCGCTCGGTTGACATTCAAGAGCGCGGCAGATGCGTTCAAGAAAGTCGTAGCTAATTCCTTTGGCTTCGCCATGCCTGAGCCGCCACAGGCTTGTGTGTCCGATACCTGTCTCCTTCGCTAACCAATAGAAGGTTTTTCCACGCTCCTCTAATACCTGCTCGATTCGTAGCTCAATCACGATAATTCCATTAGCGCTTTACTTTCAATTTGCGCTTGCTTGCGGCTTTGCTGTCGTCTATCCAGACCAGAATGTCGCCGGGCTGGCATTCGAGGGCGCGGCAAATCTCATCAAGGACTCTAAGCTCAATTCGGTTTGAGGATTCGGCCTGCTCAATCCTTGCCAGCGTTTTGTATTGAATCCCCGTTTCCCGCGCCAACCAATAACGTGTCCTACCACGAGTTTCAAGTAAATCCTTCAGCTTTATCTCTATCATAAGCGGGTTATAACATATTGGTCGTATCGGCAATAGATACCACTATTGACTGTTAGTGACTTGGAGGCTATAGTCTTTATATGACTATCTCGACAAACCTTCAGGCTCACCGAAAAGTAGGTTGTGATGAGTACAATAGATGACCTTCAGCCAGATAATGGAAAAATTCTCTTTGACCGCGAAGATTTAGCTTCGGATATTGAGTGGATTTTGAGGGGTGATGCTCGTTCGCCCGAAATCTTGGCGCAGTTGTTTGTGAGGTTCGGGCAGGCGATGGATGGCGGGTTGGAGGGCATTAACCAGACGAGGAAGGCTTTGGGGACGGTGACTGAGTTGATTTATTTGCACTCACGGGCGCATGGGGCTGCGTTAAGGTTGTACGGGTTGTTGTTGGAGGGGCAGTTGAAAGTTGAAGACGAGCCAGTGAATTTAATCAATGGGGCGATTGAGAGGGGCACGGCGGGCGCGCGGGAAGTTAAGGCAGCAGGCGGTGCGAGGAAAGGCGCGTAAGTTGCGGAGGTGAGCGCGCCGGGTTATTTTCCGCCGACGGAAAGAATGCGCTCGATGAGTTTGTCGTCGTTGGGGATGAGGCCGACTTTGGCGAGGCGCGGGGTGAGGGTCATCCAGTTTTTGTCTATGGAGAAGACGCGGCGGAAGAGTGGGAGGGATTCTTCGACGCGGTTCATGTTGACGAGGGCGACGGCGTGCCAGTAGGTCATCTCGGCGTTGTCGGGGACGAGGCGTTCGGCTGCGCCGTATTCGCGGAGCGCGCCTTCGTTGTCTTTCTTCTCGACGGCGAGGTCGCCTGCGTTCATGTGGTTGTAGGCGCGTTGAAGCGTGAGCAGGCGGCGTAGCTCTTTGAGAGGGTCGGGGCTGTCGTCAACACGTAGGTCGTAGATGCGGTCAAGCCATGCGCGGCCTGTGGGTTTGCCTGAGACGACGATGAGGGCGGCGGACTGTTTGCCGCGTATGTCGCCGCCGACAGATTGCGCGGCTTCGAGCGCGGCCATCATGCGTTCTGCGAGGTCGCCTTTTGTGCTCTCGAAAGCTTTTGCCATCGCGGGCCACACCTCGTCGTTGAGCATGAGGTTGGCTTGCACGGAATAGTCTTTGCCGACGTGATGGCCTGCCGACTGAATATCGTTCTTGCCTGTCCATGCGTCAACGCGTCCCTGCGAGTCAATCATCGCCACCTGACGGACATCGCGCCCTTCGTCTCCCGCGAGCAGAGATTTCAGAGCATCGGGCGCGCTCTTGCCTGTGCGCATCAGGTCGAGGCCGAGCTTGCCGTAGCTTGGATCAACGAAAGACTGCGTTGCCACTGCGCCGACTCCTGCTTCCGCCCAGGGGACAATCGCGCCGACAGAGAACCAGTGAGATTGCACAGCGACGCCCAGTTCGCCCGTCGCCGCGTCGCGCGCCACAATCGAGAAGGTGTGAACGGGCCTTAACGGTCGCGTGCTTGATCTTGATTGCGACTGTGCGCCGCCCTCTTTCGTTGTCAACGCGAGCGCGAACAACGAAACAACACAAGCGAGCGCAAAGAACGCAGACATTCTTCTCACCGGATTCATCCTCTAAAAAAGAGAACGATGAACGAAAAGATGTCCGTTGTCAGTTGTCAGTGGTCCGTTGTAAAGACAAAAACAACGGGCTACGGGCAACGGGCTACGGACATCTCTTTATTCATCGCTCATCGTTTCTTAGAACCAGCCTTTCTTAGTCTGAATATATGTTCTGACAAAATCTTCGTCAGACTTTGTCAGATAGATGATTCCTTCGACGAGGCCGATCACGCCCGTGATCATCCCGGCCATGCCGCACGTCAGCACTGTGGCAAGCAGCATGATGAGACCTTCTGTCGTGTAGCCCAGAATGAATTTATGCACGCCGAGTCCGCCGAGGACGATGCCGCAGATTCCGGCAGCGATTTTCTTGTCCGCCCCTTGTTGCTGCCAGTAGTTTGGCGCGGGCGGCCCGCCGTACCCGGGGTTCTGCGGCTGCACCTGTTGGTAGACGCTCTGGTAGGGAAGAGGAGACTGGCAGTGTTGACAGAACTGTGCAGCCTCCTCATTCTGCGCGCCGCATTTCGGACAAAAGTTGACCATCTTCTCTTCTTCTTCCAATCGCGCAGGCGTATCACTTATTGTCGAGCGGTTTTAAGAAAAGTAGAGCGCAAGGTTTCCCCGCGCTTTCCTTAGCGACCGCCAAGCGCTGCGAGACCCCCGAAGAGGAACATGGCAACGATATAGATAAGAATCAATGCCACTCCCACCCCGGCAGAGATCATGACCCACATCTTGGCGCTCTTCGAGGCCGCCTCTGCGCCCGCGATGTCACCGGCAGCGGTTTTGCTGTTGACCTGCGTGGCGTAGATGATCGCCACGACGCCGCCCGGCAGGCAGCAGAACAGTGTGACGAGAATAGCTGGAACCAGATAATTGGAAGGTGCTGCGCCCGATGCGCCGACAGGGGGTGGCGGGGGAGTCCAGTTTTGCGACATTACGTATCTCCTCTTTCGATTTTAATTTAGGTGTAGCTGACTTTACACGAGGACGCGCCATTATGGTCCTGTTTAATGATTCAGGTCCTCGAAAGACTTTCTTGGCCCGCCATAAGTAGCAAAGCGCATATCGAATGTCAATAATTTCCGCGTTTTATTTTTTCGAGTGGGCCTTTTCTCTGTCAGCGCGTTATCAAAACTGTAGCAAACTGTAAGAAAACTAAAGTTTCGCGCAAAGGCGCAAAGGCGCAAAGGCGCGAAGAAAGCACGGAAGATGATAGAGCACTCAACGACTCAGCGATCTTCCTTTGCGTCTTTGCGCCTTTGCGTGAACCGTTCCTCTTATTTAGTCCATGAACGTGCGCTGCCACATCTCAAGCGTCAGGAGTTGAAAGACTTGCAGGTTGTAATCTTCCCTGCCCGAAAGATTGGCAGCGATAATGCGCCTCACCTCCTGCGGCTCAAACAGCCCGCGCCGCCTGACAGTCTCTTCCGACAGGAGGTCGTCAACGAGCGGGCGCAGAGGCCCACGCAGCCACGAGCGAACAGGCGCTCCAAACCCTGCCTTCTTACGCCACACCACCTCGCGCGGTAAAAGCTTCTCAGCCGCGCGCTTCAAAATATATTTTCTCTTGAGACCCCGCAGCTTCAAATTGACAGGCATTCGTGCAGCCATCTCCAACATTTCTACGTTCAGGAACGGCACTCTCACTTCCAGAGTCGCCGCCATCGAAGTCTTGTCCGTCGTCGTCAGATTCAAACACGGCAGAAAAGTTTTCAGATCAACATAGAGCAGTTGATTGAGCGGCGCAGCCTCTCGCACGCGCGCAAAATAGCGGCGATGCTCTTTGTAAGCATCCATGCCTTGCGTCCTCTCGCGCATCTCTTCCGAGTAGAGACGCTCCTTCGCGCGGTCTGTGAAATATGTTCCATAGCCCAAGTAACGATTCTCAAAATCCAGTGCCGCGCTGCGCGCAAACTTTTTCGCGTTGCGAAGCGGCGCAGTCAGCTTTCCCGGCAGACCTCCGGGCAGCGCGCTGTCAATCGCTCTCATCAACGGCCTGCGCACAAGCGTCGGCACAGGATCAAACGCCCCCGCTATCTTCATCGCCATCTGTCGCGGATAACCTGCGAAGACTTCATCGCCGCCCATCCCCGAAAGCATCACCGTCAAAGTCTCACGTGCCGCGCGCGAAACCAGATAACTTGAGATAGCCATGTCAATGCACGGCTCGTCCATGTGATAGACAAGCTTCGGCAGAAGCTCCGCGACATCGGGCTTCAGCATAATCTCGTGATAGTCCGTGTCGAGCAGCTCATTCACGCGCCGCGCCCACACGACATCATCCGGGATAATGTCGTAGCGCAGGTCTTCGGCCTCCATCCCGATTGTATAAGTCGAGATGCGCCGCCCCGCGCTGTGATTCTTCATGAGCGCCACGATAGACGATGAATCAATTCCGCCGGAAAGAAACGATCCCAACGGAACGTCCGCGACCATCTCCATCCCGACCACGCGATCAAGCGTCTCAAGCACGCGCTCGCGCCACGCCTCTTCGCTCCTGCCCTCTTCAATCTCTTCAAATGAAACGTCCCACCACTCGCGCTGGCGTATCTGATTATCTTTCAACGTCAAGACATGCGCGGGCGGCACTTTCCTGATTCCGCGAAAGAGCGTATTCGGATCAGGCGTCCACAGGAATGTGAGAAACTGGTTAAGCGACTCCGCATCAATCTCCGGCTCAACCAGACCCGTTGCAAGAATCGCTTTCACTTCCGAAGCGAAGATGAACGACGAGCCAGCTCCGTTCTCATCTTTCACCAACGCGTAATAGAGCGGCTTGATGCCCACACGATCTCGCGCAAGCGTGAGCGTCCGTTCCCTCTCGTCCCAGATGGCGAACGCAAACATCCCGTTCAGACGCGGCAAAGAGTCCGCGCCCCACTCCGCAAACGCCGCGAGCAGAACTTCCGTATCCGTGTCCGTCTGAAACTCATGCCCCTTCGCTCTAAGCTCCTCACGAAGCTCTCTGTAGTTGTAGATTTCGCCATTAAAAGTTATCGCATAACGCCCGTCGGCATAGAACATCGGCTGGTGTCCCGCGCTGCTCACATCAATAATCGCCAGCCTGCGATGTCCCAGACACACGCGCCGCCCATCTGCATCAATCTCTTTAGAACTCCACACACCCTCATCATCACGCCCGCGATGCTCTATGGCCTTGAGCATCGCGCCGATGTGCGCTTCCGTGTTTCTGTTGATGAGTCCGGCGATACCGCACATTTTAGCGATTCCGTTTTTATCTTGAATTATCTTTTCAGACGAGGGTTATTTGTCCGTTGCGGAAGTTAATGGTCAAACTCTGTCCGCGAAAAAAGTCTAAACCACGCAGCCCGTCAACTCCTGCGCTGGGCGGCAATGTGTGACAGAGAACGGAGAATTTGGCGCGCTCCTGTCCCAAAGCTGTGACCTTGCTTATCTCAATTCGAGGGACAAACTCAATTCCGCTTCCTGTCGTTACCTGCAAACGATTCGGTGCGAGTGCGGGATCATAGCCAATAGACACAAGCATCGCGGCGTTAATCAACGTGCCTGTTGCTCCTGTGTCGAGCGCGAGTCGCAGGACAACGCTCCCTGACGGCCCTTCCAACTCGGCCTGAACAATGACTAAGCCTTGATGCGGGTCGAAAGAAAAACTCATAAGACGATGGCAGTGTCTTTAGGAATCGTGCCTGTATAGAGCATGGCGAATCTCCTGGGCCGCAACTCCACAGCCTTTCGATAAACCTCGTCTCTGTCTTTGCTGTGATAGAGCACCTTTCCGCTCTGCACTTCAAGAGATTCGTTTGTCTGCGGGTCTTCTATTAACACCCATTCGGATTCAAATTGCGATTGAATCTCCATGACACTTAATACATCACTCATGCCATTGCCTCCTGACGAATAGCCGCAAGATAAGATTCTGATTCTTTGCTTGCTCTCCGTCAATCGTCAACTCTATTTCACCTTGCAACCATGTTTCATAGAGTTAAAGAACTGCTGTCTCTTCAATCAAACGACCTTCCGCAAATCTCTCCGCGCCGAGCGGCGTTACATCCAGCAACTGCGAGCTTCCATGCAAGACCAACTCGGAAACAATCTTGCCCGTCGCTGGCGAGTGCATCACGCCGTGACCGCTAAATCCGTTGGCGAGGAAGAGACCTTCGACGCCCTTTGCTTCGCCGATGATGGCATGATGATCGGGCGTCACTTCGTAGAGACCTGCGCGACAGCGGGAGAGGTCCGGCGCGGCTTCTTGAAAGCAGGGCACGCGATTGATGGCGCGCTCGAAAATCTTTTCGACAAACTGCTCGTCAAACTCAGTCTTGAATCCGGGCGTCTCGTCCGGCGCGGGCCAAGCCATCAGCACGCCCGTCTCCAAGCCTTCAGCCGGTTCGCGCCGGAAATGAAATCCGTTCGACATATCAATCGTCATCGGCACGCGCGCGGGCAACGCCCTGAAAGGTTTTGTAATAACAAGCTGTCGGCGCAGAGGTTCTACGGGAATTTCTACGCCTGCGAGCCGCGCAACACGCGCGGCCCACGCCCCGCCCGCGT
>JBAWGU010000298.1:0-9971 GCA_049593215.1 Pyrinomonadaceae bacterium | reverse complement strand
GTTATAGAGCGTGCGAGCAAGGGGGAAACAAAGAGGCAGAGCAAACTTAACTGCTCTGCCTCTTTGCTTTTGTATTGATGGGATTGAGTGTGAGCTTGAGAGAGATTAAGCGCGAAGCAGCTTGCAGCAGTTACCGGCTAATCTCTGCGACGACGAAATCTTGAATCGCGCCTTTGCTGCGAAGTTGCGAGCCGACGCGTGCGGCCTCTTCCCGGCTCAGGAATCTGCCAACTTGAACTCTGTACCATGTGCCGCGCTTCGGAATCTCTGTCCTGACGGCGCGCGCCTCCAATCCACTTGAGCTTAATTTATCTATTCGCTCCTGAGCCTGCGCGTTATCGGGATATGACCCGACCTGAATCGTAAACTTGCCATCCGTTTGAGTGGTTGCTTTATCGGCGACGACCGTTTCCGCTTCCTCTTTCTTTGACTCGACAACTGCTGGCGCAGGGGAAACCGGCTCTGGATTCAGAGGAACCGGATTGCTTTCCGCTACTGCTTGCAAAGGCGCTGCGCTGGCGGTCGGCGCAGGCTGCGGGTTGTCGGCTTCGGTTGATCCAGTTGCAGCTTGTTGCTGTGCAGGCGCGCTCGTTTCGCTGCTCTGTGCCTGCGAGACAGGTATCAGGGGCATGGCCTGTTTCTGCTGGCGCGCTCTGGTGTCTAAGATGAAGATGAGCAGCAGGCTGACGAGCGCAATGCCAAACAGAGCGACTGGCGAGATTGGCAACAGGCGCACACCCAGACTGGAATTCTCGTAATCGGAAAGAGCCGCTCTGGTTGAGCGCAATGCCTTGATGTTAGGCGCGACGGACGGCTCGTTTGAAAGAGTATCTTCTGTCAAATGCTGGTCCTGTAGAGCCATTATCCTCTGTCGCGCTCGATCAAAGTCTGTGGTCAGAACAATGTCCTGCGAAGTGATACCGAGATCATCGGAAGTGGCAGATGACGCGTTTGCGGATAAAGAAGATTCTGAATCTTCGTTCACAAATTCAACTGGCGAGGCGTTGGCTGCGGGTTCGTTTGAAAGTTCCGGTAAAGTTTCTGCCATTTCGTTATTGGGCGTCGTGTAAGATTTGCCTTTGACCTTCGTGTGCGCCGAGAGAGAGAGCGTGGTAGGTTCGTTGCCGCTCCACAGCACGAGGTCCAGAGCCTCTCCGCATCTCGCGCAGGCGAAACCTTTTGAGAGAACGGCTGGGCCGGTCTCAAACAGACACTCTGCCTTGCATTTCTGGCAAACGGCTTTCATCAATTCGCTCCGGCTTCAAGGCCCCGCATAGAGAGCGAGGCTCATACGTTCCAGCGTGCGAGGGGCATCTCTATCCAAACTTTTGATTTAAATTTTGGAGAGCGAGGCTGCGTGTAAAATTTTTACTGTGCGCTGGGAATAAATGTCTGTGTCGGCAAGAAATTCCGAATCGTCACAAAGGAGAAATCTGTGGGAGTTCAACAGAGCTTGCGAGGCTGCTTCGCAAAACATCTACGTCGGCAAGCGCTGCCGACTGCTCAAATGATATTAACCCGATGGCGGGGCGATTTACAAGAACTAATTCCGGCAAGGCTCCCAGGTCAATGAAAACCGCCATGATGACAAAATTTGTGATTGAATTTTGGTCAAACTGAAGCGCGGCAGATTGGTTAAGTTGACAAGCCCTTCCGGGCCAGCAAAAACGGGCGTAAATGTTGAGGAAAAACGTAGATGACTTAATCTCCCAAGTTGCCGCCATGTGGCATCCGAGTTGCTATGTCGGAGGGGAGCGGGACTCGCCGTACTCTGCCCTTCGCCATAGCGAGAACTTCCAACCGCTCCAGAGAAATTAACCGACAAACAAATATGAGAACCGACGGCAGTCAACGCTTTACACAATCGTTCAAATGGCTGGTCATAGCCCTTGGCGTAGGCTTCACAGCTTTTACTGCGTACCGCCTTCCCCTGCGGACGCTCGACATCACATTTCTGCTGCTGGCCCTGTTGACCATCAACACAGGCTCGCGCTTCACTGTGCAGATTCCGCGCGTGCAGGGCCATCTTCCTGTCTCGGATTTTTTGATACTGCTCGCCATGCTGCTCTTTGACGGCGAGGCGGCAATCCTGCTCGCGGCTCTGACAGCTTTAGCGACCTCTCTGCGTTTCACCAGAAAACTTTCAACGCTGCTCTTCAGCGCATCCGTCACAGTCATCTCGACATTTCTGGTTGTCTGGACGCTCAGAACGTGCTTCGGCTCAATCACGGCATTGCACCGGAGCGGCAGTTCGCTCGTGCTGGTGTGTGCGGTCTTAGTGATGGCCTTGATGCAATCTGTCGTCAACAGCGGCATCATCGTCATTGACGGAGACTTTCGTTTCAAACAACTGCTCTGGCACACGTGGAGCAAGAACTATTTCTGGACCATCTACACCTATTTCGCGGGCGCGTCGGCTGCCGCTATCGCCGCCAAGCTGGTCGGCTTCACAGGCTTCTATCCCTTCATCATCGCGGCCACGACGCTCGCCATCCTGAGCTTCATCTATCGCACCTATCACAAGAACGCTAACGTCTCCGTCGCCACTCTGACCGAAGCCAGGCAGGCGGAACGCTTCATCGCCACGTTGCAGGAGAGCGAAGAGCGTTTTCGCTCCGCCTTCGACTACGGCGCAATCGGCATGGCGCTGGTCTCGCCGAAAGGACGTTGGTTGCAGGTCAATCGCTCGCTCTGCGAAATCCTCGGCTACACGGAGCCTGAGCTTCTGGAGAGCAGCTTTCAGAAGATTACGCACAAGGACGATCTGGGCACAGCCGTCGCGCAGATCAAGCAACTGCTCAAAGGAAAAATTCCGAGCTACCAGATGGAGAAGCGCTACGTACACAAGCAGGGCCACACGGTCTGGGTCTTGTGGAGCGTCTCGCGCGTGCTCGATGCCTACACGAAATCCGTGCATCTGATTTTCCAGATTCAAGACATCACGGATCGCAAGCGCGCCGAAGAACGTCTCCTGCACGACGCTTTCCATGATGCTCTGACGGGTCTGCCCAATCGCGCCCTCTTCATGGACCACCTCAAACTCGCCATCGCGCGAGCGCAAAGACACAAAGGGCACATGTTCGCGGTGCTGTTCCTCGACCTCGACCGCTTCAAGATCGTCAACGATTCTCTGGGCCACATGATTGGCGACCAACTGCTTGTAGGCATCGCGCGCAGACTTGAGACTTGCCTGCGCCCCGGCGACACAGTTGCGCGCGTCGGCGGAGACGAGTTCACGATTCTTCTCGACGACATCAAGGACGAGCCGGAAGCTGTCGCCGTCGCCGAGCGTCTTCAGAAAGAGTTGTCAGTCTCTTTCAATCTGGGAGGCCGCGACGTTTTCACAACCGTCAGCATGGGGATTGCGCCGAGCACGACGGGCTACGATAATCCTGAAGACATTCTGCGCGATGCAGACACAGCGATGTACCGCGCGAAGACTATGGGCAAAGCGCGCCACGAAGTCTTTGATAAAGCGATGCACGCGGTTGCGCTCAATCTCCTGCAACTGGAGACAGACCTCAGGCGCGCAGTTGAACGCCAGGAGTTCTTCATTCAGTTTCAACCGATAGTCTCGCTCGACAATTTCACGTTGCGCGGCTTTGAAGCTCTGGTGCGCTGGCAGCATCCTGAGCGCGGCTTCATCTCGCCGATTGATTTCATTCCTGTGGCGGAAGAGACAAGATTAATCTTGCCGATTGGGCAATGGGTTTTGCATGAAGCGTGCAAGCAGATGCGACGCTGGCAAAGACGTTTCCCTTCGGACCCGCCGCTCTTCGTCAGCGTCAACCTCTCCGGCAAGCAGTTTACGCAGCCGGACTTGCTCGAACAGGTTACAAATATTCTGGAAGAGACTAAGATTGACCCGCACTCTCTCAAGCTTGAGATAACGGAGAGCGTCGTCATGGAAAACATTGAAACGGCTACGGAGATGCTGCGCGAGCTGCGCGCCGTCGGCGTTCAGTTGGCGATAGACGATTTCGGCACGGGCTATTCATCTTTGAGCTACCTACACCGTTTCCCGATTGACACTTTGAAGATTGACCGCTCGTTCGTCACGCGCGTCGTTGATAATAACGAGAACACGGAAATCGTTCGCACGATCATCATGCTCGCGCAGAATCTAGGCATGGACGTGGTGGCCGAAGGCGTTGAGACCAACGAGCAGCTTGCGCTCCTGAGAAAACTCGGCTGCGAAAACGGGCAGGGCTACTTCTTCTCGAAGCCAACGGGCGTGAGCGGCGCGGAGAAAGTCATCTCTGACACGTATCTCTCGATGCAGAGCGTGCCGCAGCTTCATCAAGCGCAACTGCCGCCGAAAGAGTTAGTCGCATAGAAGGATTAAGCTATGAGCGAAGATAGAAGAATCGCAGAGCGGGTGCGCGTGCAGCTTGATGCGCGCTGGGAAGGCGTCATCTCGCGCCGCGAAGGAATTGTCAGCGACATCAGCTCGACGGGATGTTTCATCCTCACGCGCGCAGAGGTTGTGGCAGGCGAACTCATCCGCGTGGAGATTCAATCGCCGACAGAAGGCTGGTTTTCGCTGTGGGGCGAAGTGGTTTACCAGATTGAAGAGATGGGCTTTGCCGTGAGCTTCACAGGGTCCAGCAAAGAGGAGCAGACGATGCTTGCCCTGCTGCTCGATTACCTGAACGGTAAACAGATTGATCTGGACGCTTACACGGAACAGGTGTGAGCGAAGCGTTTGATTAGTCACGTCAGGGACGGAAGAATATCGCCCACAACGTAAGCTATGGGAATAAGCATCGATCACGTAGCAGCAAAAGCAGAGCGTGGGTTTTACGTAGCCGTAATCTCTATACCAACCCAATTTACATACCACTTGTTATATGAGTTGAGGTTGGCTGCCACCAGAGAGTCCTGCGGCGGAGGAGCCGTGAACTTGAGATAGACCCTGAAACCTTTGTACGTCGCATCGTAGATGCAACAGCCTCCCGTAGTGAGAAACATGTTGTGGTCGCCGCCGATTGATATGATGTATATGGGAAGGCTCTTCGGATCAAACTGAGCACTGCTCGTATCCACATCAACGAAAGCGCCCTGAGGAACAGTGTGTTGCTGCCAGTTTGTTGCGCCCGGCGCAGTTCTCCCGGCGAACATCTTTTTAATAGCCATTTCAGCGTCTCCTTCTGAGGTTGCACGGCGACCGATTCGTGAGACATGCAAGCTCGTCAATAGGTAGGTTTACAGCCAATAACTCCTAAGCTTTGTTAGCTACATGATTTCGTCACTTGCTTACTGTATGAGCAGTATTAAGCGATGAATCAATCGCATCATAGAATCGCAGATAACAATTCCGCCTAAGACTGGCCGTGTGCTTGAAGCTAATGATAAAGAACTCGTTAGCAGAGTTTGAGGAGTGTCCCTGTTAAAAGCAACGGATGTGCCAAGCTCTCTGCGTTGTTGAAAATGAGTTTTCGCTGGAAGTTTCTGACTTCTCGGTTGAAAGCAGCAGCGAGAGTGTCAACGCTGGGACACATCTTCTGCTTGAGTGTGCTCTTTTGTTGACAACTCTGACAGAGAGTCTAAGTCGAAGGTGCAAAACATAAGCCGAGTATCATGCCGCCGCCACTCAAGAGCTTGTGAGCTTAAAATCTTTCATCGCCGAAGGTGCATTCGCGCTGGTTTTAGTTTACTCTGGACCAAACTTTTTCTGCCCCCGGCGCACGAAAGAGATTTTCCAAGTCAGCGTTGAAATCAAAAACAAATGCACGCGAACAACGGAGGGGTTGTCTGGTGTTGAAGAGGACAAGATACTGGCTCTGCTTTCTGGCTCTCGTCGTGACGGCAGCTTTATTTCATGCTCAAGGCTTCACGAAGGAAGAGCAGACGAGCCGTTCGACTGCTCGCAATTTCGTCGAGGGCGAGCTACTTGTGAAGCTCAGGGAAAATAGTCGCTCACTGAAAATGTCTTCGCGCGCGCATGAGAAGGTCGGAGCGAAAGTGGCGCAGGATTTTTCTTCGTTCACTGGATGGCAGCATGTGCGTTTGCCTGAGGGGATGCGCGTCGAAGAGGGCATGGCGCGTTATCAAGAGTTGCCGGAGGTTGAAACGGTCGAGCCGAACTACATCTATAAATCTCTGGCGACGCCGAACGATCCGCGCTACTCGGAACTCTACGGGCTGACGAAGATTCAAGCTCCTGCCGCATGGGATTTAACGACAGGCAGCGCCACGGTCGTCGTCGCGGATATTGATCTGGGCGTTGACTACAATCACGAAGACCTTGCCGCAAACATGTGGCACAACCCCGGAGAGATTCCGGGCAACGGCGTTGACGATGACGGCAACGGCTACGTTGATGATGTGTACGGCGTGGACACGATCAATCACGACTCAAACCCTCTGGATGATTCGGGGCACGGCACACACACTTCGGGAACAATCGGCGCGGTAGGAAATAACAGCAAGGGCGTGGTCGGCGTTAATTGGAATGTGCGAATCATGGCTATCAAGTCGCACGATCAGGCGGGCAACGGTTCGTCTGCGAGCGTCGTGGAGGCTTTCAGGTACGCGGCGATGATGAGAGGGCGCGGCATCAACGTTCGCGTGACGAACAGTAGCTGGGGCGGCGCACCCGAAGCTCCGAGCTACGATCAGGCTTTGAAAGATGCGATTGATGCTGCCGGAAATGCTGGCATCCTGAACGTCATGGCCGCAGGCAACGGCAACTCGAATAATGATGCCACGCCCTTCTATCCTGCGACCTACGATTCGCCGAGCATCATCTCCGTAGCGGCTTCAGACCAGAGCGATAATAAAGCCGGATTCTCAAGCTACGGCGCGACGACTGTTGACTTGGCTGCGCCGGGCGTTGGAATTCTGAGCACGTGGCCGAACAATAATTACGTCTTCTTAAATGGCACTTCGATGGCTTCGCCGCACGTCACAGGCGCGGCAGCATTGCTCTCAGCCTATAACCCGACTCTCTCAGCCGCTTCGCTCAAAGCGACTCTGCTCAATACGGTTGACGTGCTCCCGCAATGGTCCGGTTTAGTTCTGACAGGCGGACGGCTCAACGTCCTGCGCGCTTTGCAGAACCCGACAGTCTGCTTATACACACTCTCTTCTTATAGCCAGGCTTTCACAGACAATGGCGGGAGCGGGAGCTTTAACATTACTGCGCAATCCAACTGCGGTTGGGCCGCAGTGAGCCACTCCAGCTTCATCAACGTCAACGGCACGAGCGTGGGCAATAGCAACGGGACTATCAGCTACACTGTTGCTCCCAACAACACGGGCACGCCGCGCGTAGGCACAATCACTATTGGCGACAGAATTTTTACAGTGACGCAGCCCCTTGTGAACCCGCTCGACACTCCGCAGTTTTTTGTGCAGCAGCACTATCTTGATTTCCTGAACCGCGAGCCGGACGCGGGCGGTCTAAGTTACTGGACCAATCAGATTACGCAATGTGGGGCGAATGCCGCTTGCATAAACGAGCGGCGCACAGGTGTCTCCGCAGCTTTCTTCATTGAGAACGAGTTTCAACTCACAGGCAGCTTCATCTATCGCCTCTATGCGGGAACGCTCAGGCGGCGGCCCACCTACGCGGAGTTCACAGCAGACCGCAGCCGTCTCATTGCCAACGCAAATCTTGAAGCGAGCAAAGATGCCTTCGCGGATGAGTGGGTCAAGCGACCGGAATTCCTGCAACGCTGGCCGGAGACGATGACGCCGGAGGATTTTGTCCATCTGATGTACACGGGCGCGGGCCTGCACGACCTCGCCGGAAATCAGGAGGCGCAGGCCATGGATGATCTCAGGAACGGAAGGAAGACACGGGCGCAGGTTGTCCGTGACATGATTGAAATCCAAGTGTTTAAGGATATGCAGTACAACTCTTCATTCGTCCTGATGCAATATTTCGGCTATCTCAAACGAGACCCCGAAGAAGCAGGCTATCAATTCTGGCTCAACGTCCTCAACAACCGCGAGCCAAATAACTTCCTCGGCATGGTCTGCTCATTTATCACATCGGCTGAGTACCAGAATCGCTTCAGTTCCGTAGTCACGCACAGCAACTCAGAGTGTCAGTAGGGGCAGGGACAAGTCCTCTGCCCGCATATTTGCTAGGCGGAAAATTAACAGGATGGACAGGATAGACAGGATAAAAGGAATGATGAACGATGAAGAAAAAGCTCTTTGTCTGTGATTCATCATTCCGCATTCCTCCTTCATCGTTTCTTCTTTATCATGTTCATCCTGTCCATCCTGTTTGAATTCTTCTGTAAATTGAGCGGGCAGGGACAAGCCCTGCCCCTACTGTTCTATTCTTCTTTGAGTAACAAATGAGCAATCGTTGCGCCCCAGCCTCCGGCTTCGGGCGGAGCGTCCGTCCAATCCTCTACGAAGGGCGTGCGCTCTAAAATCTTCCGCACAATCTCGCGCTGCACGCCGATGCCTTTGCCGTGAATGATGCGCACGGTGCGAAAGCCCGCGCGCTGCGCTTCCAGCAAATACTCTTCGACCACGCGCTTCACATCTTTCGGCGCAATCGTGTGAAGATCGAAAACATCAGTGATTTCAATTTGAACAGGTTCCGGGAAAGGGTCGAAGGGATCAGGCTCGTCTTCAGACGAAAACTGATCGGAAGATTCTTCCTCCCAGACGCGCGAGCCTTCGCGCCACAGGCTTTTTATCCACTCAAGAAATCGCATCGCGCTTTTAATTTTGAAGTCTTAAAGCAGTGCCCGTTCTTGACACTCGCACGCGCGCGTTAGTACACTCGCGCCCGTTCCAAATCCAAGCGTTTATCTTACAGTGAACTGCGAAAGTTTCGCAGTCGGAACAGTCCGCGCGTCTTCTGTAAAAGCCGGATTTGAAGAGGCGCGCGAGCGCACACGCCACATTTGAAATTTGAGATTTGAAATCTTAAAGCTGCTATCCCGAGATAGATTTCAAATTTGAGATTTTGAAATTTTGAGATTGCTGATTCTTCGATTTTGACAGAAAGGAATAATGACGATGGGTAAGCGAAACAAGATCACGGTGGTGGGCGCGGGCAACGTCGGCGCGACCGCAGCGCACTGGCTGGCGAGTAAAGAGATGGGCGACGTGGTGCTGGTTGATATTGTCGAAGGCGTGCCGCAGGGCAAGGCTCTGGACCTTGCAGAGACTGCGCCGATTGAAGGCTTTGATGTGCGCCTGACCGGAGCAAACGGTTATGACGAGACGGCGAATTCCGATGTCGTCATCATCACCGCAGGGCTTCCCAGAAAACCCGGCATGAGCCGCGACGATCTTTTGAAGACGAACGCGGGAATTGTCAACAACGTCGTTGACGAAGTTGCGCGCCGCTCGCCGGATTCCGTTCTGATTATCGTCTCGAACCCGCTCGACGCGATGTGCCAGGTCGCGCTCAAGCGTTCAGGCTTTCCGAAGCATCGCGTCATCGGCATGGCAGGCGTGCTCGATTCCGCGCGTATGCGCTGCTTTCTGGCGGAAGCGCTAGACGTGTCGGTTGAGAACGTCACGGCGTTTGTGCTTGGCGGCCACGGCGACACGATGGTTCCTCTTCCGCGTTATTCGACCTGCGCTGGGATTCCCATCACGGAGCTTTTATCTAAGGACCAGATTGACGCGATTGTGAAGCGCACGGCGGGCGGCGGCGCGGAGATTGTCGCGCTTCTTAAGACAGGCTCGGCTTACTATGCGCCGTCTGCGGCAGCCGTCGAGATGACCGAAGCAATCTTGAAAGACAAGAAAAAGATTCTGCCCTGCGCCGCTTATCTTGAAGGCGAGTACGGCGTCAACGGCCTCTACGTCGGCGTGCCCTGCAAGCTCGGCGCACGCGGCCTTGAGCAGATTATTGAAATCAACCTCACGGCGGAAGAACGCATCGCGCTGCAAAAGAGCGCGGCTGCCGTGCAGGAACTTGTCAACGTGCTTGGAGTTTAAGAGAAACGCAAGTTCAATGTAAAAGACGATGGTTTGATAAGCCCCTGAAA
>JBAWGU010000297.1:0-5087 GCA_049593215.1 Pyrinomonadaceae bacterium | reverse complement strand
GTCAACAGGAGCGTGCAAGAACACTGAAGAGCGCGCCTGTTGCTGTTAAAAAAAGCCGCCACATACGCGAGTTGTATGCGGCGGCGAATCCACAAGAGGAAAAGGAATTACATTGTAAGCAAGCGGGCGTAGAGTGTCAATTTTCACCGATTCAAAACTGTAAGCCTGCCGGTCTCTTCTTTCCGGCGAGAGGCTTCTGACCCCTTCAGATGAAATATTTTTTCTAATTTCTCACTATAAGGTAGAGAGCTTCCTGACGGCGAGCGACGTGTCGCATACCGAATCAGCGTTTGAAGCTTAGTTGGAAAGATATTTTTCTGGCTTTTTTACTTTGACTTATGTTACACGTTCATCCAGCCGCTTTCGATAGAGACCTCCAGACCTGTGATTCGTTAGGCGAACTCGACAGCTTCTACCAGCAGCTTTACCCATAACGTTTGAAATAAACATCCCACAACGGAGTCTTAGCCCCATGTCCAGAATTAATCTCCCACTCGAAGACAAACAAAGAAAATGGACCGTGATGGTCTATATGGTCGGTGACGACGAGCTTGCAGATAATTGTATAGACGACATCAAAGAGATGAAGCAGCGTGATGTCGGCCCGGAAGAAGAGGTGACAGTCGTCGTGCAGTTTGATCGCGGCGGTAGAAACGGATTAACGAAACGCTACATCATCAATCGAAACGGCTTGAGAGACTTTGACGGGATTCTCAGCGAAGATGTGGACCCGGATCAGGAAGAAGAAGACAAGGACATGGGCGACACTCAGGTGCTCGAAGATTTCATCACGTGGGCGGCTGACAATTATCCGGCAGATCATTTCATGCTCGTCTTATGGGGGCACGGCAGTGGAGTGGACGACGAATTCCGCGTCGCCGAAGATACTGTGCAGATAGATACTGCGCAGGGTAAGCAAAAGAAGGCCGGAGGGACTGTGCAGTTTAAGCAAAGGAAGTCTCCCGCCTTATTTAAGGCAGGTGTTAAGGGAATTGCTTTTGAAGAAAACAAGCCGCAATTTCAAGACTTTCTGGACAACCAGAAGTTGCAGCAAGTCTTAGCGAAGGTGATGGGTAACAAGAATATCCAGAACAGCAAAGAAGGCAAGATTGCTATTCTCGGAATGGACGCCTGCCTGATGAGCATGGCCGAAATTTGTTACCAGATGAGAGATGTCGTCTCTTACACAGTTGCTTCCGAAGGTCTCGTGCCTTTCTATAGCTGGCCCTATAACAGAATCCTGAGAAAGCTGACCTCAGACACCTCTATCGAGCCGTGTAAGCTGGCGTCCGAGATTGTTGACAAGTTTATCTACTTCTATCAGGACTATGACAGCTCTTCAGTGACACACTCGGCCTGCGATCTTTCTCAACACGAAACTCTGGTGAAGGTCATCAACGGGTTGGCGGACGCGCTGATGGCTAACATCTCGGATAAGAAAGAAGTCAGGATCGCGGTCATGCTGGCTCGCTTGCGGGCGCAGTCTTACTTCGATTCGGAGCAGTACATTGATATATACGACTTCTGCCAGCTTCTCTCGGAGTATTGCACGGAAGGCGCAATCGTTTCCGCCTGCGGAAATCTAATCAGCGAGTTCGACAACAGAGCAGGGAACAATTTTATTATCAACAGCAAATTCCTCGGCTCGGATGTGGCGCATTCTCATGGCCTCACAGTCTACTTCCCGCTTGATGACGTGGGGTTATCGCACTACAAAGAGCTTGATTTTTCCAAAGACGCCAAGTGGAACGACTTCATCAACATGTATGTCGAAGTGGCTCGACGAACAGAATCCGCCAAGCCTCACAAACAGACGCAACATGAACCGCCACATCAACCGCCATATGACGGAAGGCGGCACCGGCAGGATTGGAAGCGCAGCGCAAAAAAGGTCTGATGAGGAACAGCGCACTCAGCACACTGCATCCTGAATCTTCGCTCGCAGCAAATTGAGTTGGCGCGAGAATCGTTTCGTTCAAAGAACATAATTATTGACAGACACTAAAGCCTAATCTATAAAGCATCGCAACCGGCTCAGGCATCTGGTTAAAGAATTTCTCGACCAACGGTCTATCTACATTTCCCCAAAGGAGACAGGCATGGCAAAAGCAGGAACGAATGTTAAAGCTCCAGGTAGCGGCTCAGGCGGCAAGAAGAACAAAGCCAGCAAAGGCACTAACACTAAAGGGCTATCAAGCGGCGGCTCAGGCGGCAAGAAGAACAAAGCTGTCGGAGGGACTCCGACAAAAGCGTTCGGCTCTGGCGGCAAGAAGAAGCCCAAGTAGCCTTCGATAGATTTGCTGACCAAACGTATTTCCTTATTAAAGGGATGATCGCCCTTTGCGGTCATCCCTCTCAAATTTTTGGGATTCCAACAGGGACGTGATAGCAGTGGGAGTGGCAAAGAGACTGCTTTTTATAAACAGAACACGCGAGAGACGCATATGCGCCCTCCTCACAGTTGCTTTAGTGTGCGCGGCGTTCCCGGCTGCCCGTTCTGCTCAACACGAATCCTCTTTTCAGTTTACAATTAATTCGAGAGCAAGTTTTCCGCAACAGGAAACAGACGCCCCCCGCACGCTCGCGCTCAAACAGAGCGTGCAAAGAAACATCTCTCAAGGCGAGAAACATTTTTATCAAATTCCGCTTCAACCCAACCAATACCTGCGCCTTCTTCTCTCCGTAGAAAATGCTGATTTGACGGTTGCCGTCTATAACTCTGCTGCACGAAAGTCAGCGTTTATTCAAACCCGTCGCCACGGCCCAACGCCTCTCTCTCTTATCTCAGACACCGCAGGCACGTATCTCTTTGAGTTGCAATCGCTCTCAAAATCGGCTCAAGCGGCACACTACGAGATAGAGGTTGAAGAGATGCGCGACGCGGCGGCGCAAGACCTTGAAAGCATCTCTGCCGAGAGAGCCATGTCTGAAGGCGATCAACTGTACGCCCAGTGGAAGGAGCAATCTTTTCAGGAAGCGTTGAAGAAATACGAGGCTGCGGAAACTTACTGGCGCGCTGCTGGCAACAGGATTGAAGAAGCCAACGCGCTCAGAAACGTCGGCGACATTTTTTACTCAACGGGCAAGTATGCGCAAGCCTCTCAATCTTATGAGCACGCGCTCGCTATCTTTCAGGCCGCAGAGGATCACGCTCAAGAGCTTGAGATGCTTAACGAACTCGCGCATCTCAGGACGATTGCCGGAAAGTATGATGAAGCGCAAAAGCTGATGGCTCAGGCCGGGTCTCTCAGCCAGCAGCTAAACGACCGCCGGGGAATGGCGCAAACGCTTCATCACAGGGGCGAAGTCGCTTACTACTTGAGCGAGATGGACAAGGCCGTTGACCTTTACAGGCAAGCGTTGTCGCTCTGGCAAACGCTCGGAGACTTGAGCGGGCAAGCTCAAACTCTGACAGACCTCGGCTACGCTTATACGGATTTGAGCGACGTGCAGAAAGCTCTCGAATATTATCAAGAGGCTTTAGAGTTGTGGCGGGCGACGGGCAATCGTCGCGGCGAAGGCTTAACACTGACGGCGATTGGTCTGGTCCACTCGCTTCTGGATGAACACCAGCAAGCTTTAGATTTTCATAAAGATGCGCTGAAAATATTGCAGGCGATTGGCGACCGCGACAGCGAAAGTATTGCGCTCAACGGTCTCGGATATGAATATAGAAATCTAGGCGACTACGGAAACGCGCTGAGCATTTACGAGCAGACGACGCAACGGCTCGAAGAGGCGCAGGAAGACCCTGTTGGATTGTGCGCCGCGCAGGTCGCCACAGGCGATCTCTACAGGTTCATGGCGGAGTATGAGAAGGCGCTCAACTATTACAATCAAGCTCTCGGCATCGGCAGCAAGTTAGGCGATCCGCGTTTGCAGGAAATCACGCTGAGGAATATCGGCGCGGTCTATGATGCGCGCGGAGAAAAAGATCAGGCGCTTGAATATTACAAGAAGGCTCTGCCACTAAGCCGCGCCGCCGGAGACCTTAGGGGCGAAGCCGAAACTCTTAACCTCATCGGCTATGTTCAAGAGACGCGTGGTAATAAATCGCTCGCGCTTGACCTGTATGCTCAGGCGTTGCAGATGCGGCGTACTTCAGAAGACCACACCGGAGAAGCTTTAACGCTTTACAGCATCGCTCGCATCAAGCGCGACATGGGCCGGACTGCCGATGCCGAAGCTCAAATCGAAACTGCCATCAAGATAATCGAAAGCCTCAGAACGAAGATTAACAACGAGAACTTGCGCGCCTCCTATTTCGCTTCCGTCCATGAACTCTACGACCTGAAGATTGATCTGCTCATGCGCTTGCACGCCGAGCGTCCATCCGAGGGTTTTGACATCACAGCTTTTGAGACCAGCGAGCGCGCACGCGCGCGTTCTCTGCTTGAGACGCTGGCGATGGCGCACACAGACATTCATCAGGGAGTCGAGCCAGCTCTCCTTCAACGAGAACGCTCTTTGCAACTGCTGCTGGACGCAACCGCGCAAAGACAGAGCCAGATGCTCACTGGAAAGCACACGGATGAGCAGGCAAAACAACTCGCGCGCACCCTGCGCGAATTGACAAACGAATATGAAGACGTAGAACAACAGATTAGAGCGCAAAGCCCGCGCTACGTTGCGCTCACACAACCGCAGCCTCTCACCGTCTCTGAGATTCAACAGCAGACTCTCGATGCGGACACACTTTTGCTTGAATACTCTCTCGGCGACGCGAAGAGTTATGTGTGGGCGGTGACGCCGACCGGGTTGAAAAGTTTTGAGCTGCCTGCGCGCAAAGAGATAGAGCAAGCGGCTGAGCGTTTTTATGATCTGCTCACGGCGCGCAGGGACCAGCCGGGCGAAACGCTTCAACAAAAACAGGAGCGCGTCAGAAAAGCTGAAGCGCAATTTCCCGAAGCCGCAGCAGCTCTGAGCGAGATGCTGCTTGGCCGCGTGGCCTCGCTTCTTGGAACAAAACGTCTGCTCATTGTCAGCGACGGCGCGCTGCAACACGTGCCATTCGCCGCGCTGCCTGTGCCTCAAAGTCCGGAGTCTGGAGTCGTAAGTCTTGAGTCAAAAGATAAAAACCTTCGTCC
>JBAWGU010000296.1:0-4911 GCA_049593215.1 Pyrinomonadaceae bacterium | reverse complement strand
GCCCCTACATTCGTTTTCCCGGAAAATTACAAAGGAATATTGCCGTGCTTCTTCGGCGGATTGGTGTCGCGTTTATTCTCTAAGAGAGAGAGGGCGCGAATCAGTTTGGGGCGTGTGTGCGCAGGCTCTATCACTTCGTCAATGAAACCGCGCTCGGCTGCGACGTAAGGGTTGGTAAATTTTTCTTCCAATTCGGCGATGCGTGCGCGGCGCGCAGCTTCCTTGTCCTGCGCTTCGCCAATCTCGCGGCGGTAAAGCACGCCGACCGCGCCCTCTGCTCCCATCACTGCAATCTCGGCAGTGGGCCATGCAAAGTTGACATCCGTGCGGATATGCTTTGAAGCCATCACGCAGTAAGCTCCGCCGTAAGCTTTACGTGTAATCACTGTGACCTTCGGGACAGTCGCCTCTGCGAAGGCGTAAAGCAGTTTCGCGCCGTGTCTGATAATGCCTCCATGCTCCTGCGTGACGCCGGGGAGAAATCCCGGCACATCTTCAAAGGTGACAAGCGGGATATTGAAGCAATCGCAGAAGCGTACAAAGCGCGCGCCCTTCACAGAAGCGTCAATGTCGAGCACGCCTGCGAGGAAAGCAGGTTGATTGGCGACGATGCCGACGGAGCGTCCGCCAAGACGCGCGAAGCCGACGACAATATTTTGAGCGTAGTGTTGATGAGCTTCAAAAAAGTATCCTTCATCAGCGACGGCATGAATCACGTCGCGTATGTCGTAAGGCTGATTGGAAGCTTCAGGGACAATCGAATTAAGGCTCAACTCAATCCGATCAGAAGGGTCGGTCGTCGGCATTCGCGGCGCGTCGTCCATGTTGTTTGAAGGAATAAAAGAGAGCAACTCTCGCACCATGCGCAGAGCGTGCTCGTCTGTCTCTGCGACAAAATGAGCGACGCCGGAAGTTCTATTGTGCGTGAGCGCGCCGCCCAACTCCTCCTTCGTGACATCTTCATGCGTGACGGTCTTAATCACGTCCGGCCCCGTGATGAACATGTAGGAAGTGCCTTCGACCATGATGTTGAAATCCGTGATGGCAGGACTATAGACAGCGCCGCCCGCGCAAGGCCCCATGATGCAACTAATCTGGGGCACAACGCCGCTCGCCAAGGTGTTACGCAGAAAGATGTCCGCATAACCACCTAAGCTCAACACGCCTTCCTGAATGCGCGCGCCGCCGGAATCGTTGAGGCCGATGACGGGCGCTCCGACTTTCATGGCGAGGTCCATCACCTTGCAGATTTTTTCCGCGTGAGTTTCTGAGAGCGAGCCGCCGAAGACTGTAAAATCCTGCGCGAAGACAAAGACCCTGCGCCCGTCAACAAGGCCGTGCCCTGTGACCACGCCATCGCCCGGATAGACCTGCTTATCCAATCCGAAATCGCGTGAACGATGCACCACGAGCCTGTCAAACTCTTCAAACGTCTCTTCATCCAGCAAAAATTCGATACGCTCGCGCGCAGTCATCTTTCCAGCCGCGTGCTGCTTTTCGACGCGCGCCGCGCCGCCGCCTTCTTCTGCGCGCCGCGTGCGCTCTTTGAATGCTTCGAGTCTGTTTGGCGTTGGAGTCTTAGTTGGTTTCGTTGTCATAGCGCGTTAGTTTATAGCGAGAAAGGTTTGAATACGAGTATAAGTCAGGAGTCAGGCGTCCAATGTCAAAAGCATTTTGTCTTTTGACCCCAGACTCAAGACTCCTGACTCCTAACTGATATTCATGTGTTGCCGTCGAAAGGGAATTGCCGCGATTCGATCAGATCAATCAACTCATCTAAAGCTTCGTGTGCGCGAACCTTTACCTCTTCGGTGTAGTTAAAAAGCGCGGCGTGAGCTTCAAATTCATCTTCATCAACAATCGTGTAAGAGAGGTCAGGGGCAACGAGTATGTCAATGTCTAGGTCAACGTAGCTGAGCACGTTGCCGTCGAAAGTCGGCGGCGCATTAACGTTGCAATAGTAACTGCGGAGCGCGCCCGCAGGCTCTATGAAGCGAAAGATGTTGTACCAGCGATTGGTCCAGTAATACTCAATGCTCGCAGTGCCCGGCTCAATCGTTCCCAGCAAAGGGTGACGAATCTCTTCATCAAACATCGCATCGAGGACAATCAAAGAACCCTCACGACGCAGCAGAGGCGCGCGCCAACTCCTACTCAACGTGCCGTCAAACTTGCACGCGCGAACCGTGACGAGAGGATGAAGCGATTGATTCATTGGCTCATTTTCTCATTGACTCAATGAACAAATGAAACAATGAGCCAATCTCTTCTTTCATCCCTCATCCCTTTGCCCTCATCCCTGCCCTATTGTCTTCCGCTCTTGCGCCAGTCTGCCAGAAACTGTTCGAGACCTTTATCCGTGAGCGGATGCTTGATGAGTTGCTCTATGACTTTGAAAGGCATCGTGGCGACATCTGCGCCCAGTCGCGCGGCCTGCACAACGTGAATCGGATGACGAATGCTGGCGGCGAGAATCTCTGTCTTCCAATCATAGTTGTTGTAGATTTCCACAATCTCCGCCAGAAGCTCCATGCCGTTCTGCCCGATGTCGTCGAGCCTGCCGATAAAAGGGCTGATGTAGGACGCACCAGCTTTGGCCGCGAGAATCGCCTGCGGAGCGGAGAAGCAGAGGGTGACGTTGACCTTTGTGCCTTCGTCGTTCAACTGCTTCGTGGCTTTCAAGCCGTCTTTAGTCAAAGGACATTTGACGACCACGTTGGGAGCAATGCGCGCGTACTCTCTCCCTTCGCGCAACATGCCTTCAAGGTCAAGGCTGGTCACTTCTGCGGAGACATCGCCTTGCACAATCTCGCAGATGGCCGCGATGTGCTGCTTGAAATCAACATTGCCTTCCTTCGCTACGAGCGATGGGTTAGTTGTCACGCCATCCAAAATGCCTAGCGAAGCGGCTTCACGAATCTCTTCCAGATTCGCCGTGTCTATAAAGAATTTCATTTCAATCTCCTGAATAAGTCTGGAGTCTAAGAGTCAGGAGTCTGGAGTCAAAAGAAAAGCAAACAGCCTTTGACTTCAGACTTAAGACTCCAGACTCCTGACTTGATTTTTAAGTGTGCCGATTTCTTCAATCTCAACTTCAACGGTGTCGCCGTCAGCCATTTTTGAAACGCCTGCGGGCGTGCCTGTGGCAATCAGGTCGCCCGGATAAAGCGTCATCATGTGCGAAATGTAGCGAATCAGAAACGGCACGTTGAAAGCCATAGCGGATGTACGACCCTGCTGCTTAATCTCGCCGTTGAGCCGCGTCGTGACTTGCAGGTCGAGCGGGTCTATTCCGGTCACAATGTACGGGCCGACAGGGCAGAAGGTGTCAAAAGATTTGGCGCGCGTAAACTGCACGTCTCGTCTCTGAAGATCACGCGCCGTCACATCGTTGACGCAAGCGTAGCCCATCACGAATGAGAGCGGGTCCGTCTCATCAGTGATGCGCCGCGCTTCACGTCCGATAACGACTCCGAGTTCTCCTTCATGCTCCACCTGAGAAGAGATGTGTGGAAGCATAATCTCTTCGCCGTCGCCAACGATTGACGATGGAGCTTTGAGAAAGAGCAGAGGCTCTTCCGGCATTTTGTTGCCGAGTTCCGCCGCGTGCTCTTTGTAGTTGCGCCCGACGCAGACAATCTTGGACGGAGTGACGGGTGCGACAAGCTTTACATCTGCAAGTTGTAGAGGCGCGTCTTGTTCCAACTCTGCCGGAAGATTGAAGAGATGTTTCTCAGCGAGCGGAAAAATTTCCTGACCTTCTATGCGTCCGTAGAGCGGCCTCTCAGACGAATGATGTAGAAAGCGGCAGATTCGCATAAGTGATTTACGGTACGGTCTCTGAGACAACTTCCGACGGCGCGCTCGTATTGCCCGCAATGTCCACAGCCGTCAGGTAGTAATAATATTTTTTGCCGGACTCGACACGATCATCTTGAAAAGTCGTGCGCGTCAAAAGATTTTCGGTCAGACGCGTCCAGCGATCTTTCGGGAGGTCCGGGTCAGTTGAGCGATAGATAAGATAACCTGCCACGTCGCGTTCGGGATTAGCAGGGAAGAAGAGTGAGAGTGAGAGACGACCGGGCGCAGCCGCGGCTGTAATGTAAGTCGGCGCAGAGGGCGGATAAATATCGCGCGGCGAGACGGAGACAGCGTTTGAATTCAGACTCTCGACCTGCGCGCCTCCTGTGCCGAGCGAGACAGAGCGCAGGACGTAGCTGTACTGCTCACCGAAACTAAAAGTCTTGTCGGCATATTCCGTGCCCGTGACGAGCGCGTTGTTAATCGGCGTCTGCCCCAACTCTTTCTGCGACGCTGTGATGCGATAGACGTTATAGCCGAGCAGATTAACAGGCGTCGAGCCGTCAATGTTGGCAGCAGGCGGTTGCCACTTGATTGTGATGGCGCTTTCAGTCTCCTGCGCGGGTGAAATCAGAGTCGGCGGCTGCGCGATTTTTGCAGCCGGTTCGATGAGCAGGAAATTTGAGAAGGCTGCGCGCTGGCCTGCGTTGTTGACGTAGCGCAGGGCGTAGCGCAGGCGCGTTGGCTCTCCTGCCAGCTCAAGCGTGTCCGTATAAGAGATAGTATCCGCCGCGCTGCGTATCGTCTCGTAAGCGACAGAGCCGATCAGCGTCGAGCGCGCGGCGAACTCATCTTCCGTTAAAGGAAGCGGCGCGGAAGGTTTCTCAGCGAGACGATAGATGTCTATACGGCGTATGCTCTGCACGCTGCTGTTTGAAGCGTTCCGCAGAGGCGCGGGCCAACTTAAAATCACCTGATTGCCACGTTGCGCGCCCGAAAGAAGCTCCGTGCGCTGCGGCACACTCTCGACAGGCGGTTGCGGAGGACGACGTTTGCCACAGGCCGCAGCGAAAAGAAGCAGGGCAAGCATCAAGGGTAAAAGGGGAAGAG
>JBAWGU010000295.1:0-3191 GCA_049593215.1 Pyrinomonadaceae bacterium | reverse complement strand
GCAGGCATCTTGCCTGCCATGAGCGCAATAAGCGCGAACCATAGAAGAGATCATTTCAAGATTGAATGAAAGCGAAACTCGCGTGAGCGAGCTATCGCTCGCTATGCAGGCAAGATGCCTGCGCTCCCGGGACAGGACATGAGTTTAGACGATGCAAGATTGATTGGTCCAACAACCGAGCTTGAAACAGAGTTTATGGAGATGGCTCTCGAATACCGTGCGACGGGCGATGAGCGGTACGACGATGCGATTAAAGATTTCCAAGCCTTCGTTCGCCGTTGCATTGATTTCTCGCTTGGAATTGATCTCGCGCCCGGTCGTGTTCCATGTACGTTCTACTGGCTCTTCGATCAAGACAAGATCATCGGGCGCAGCGGCCTTCGTCACCGGCTGACGCCTGACCTTGAGAACGAAGGCGGGCACATCGGCTACGACATTCGCCCTTCCGAGAGACGCAAAGGCTACGGCACGCTCATTCTCAAACTCACGCTTGAGAAGGCCGCAGAGTTTGGCTTGCAGCGCGTGCTGCTGACCTGCGATGCAGACAACCTCGGCTCTGCAAAGATCATAGAGAAGAGCGGCGGACATTTGACAGGGCAGGAGATTTCAAGAGGGTCAGGTAAACTGATTTCTCAGTACTGGATTGAGCTTTAGAATAAGAGCAAACGAAACTGTAGGGGCAGGGACAAGTCCTCTGCCCGCGTCTTTGCTAAGACAGAAAATTAACAGGGATGGACAGGATAGACAGGATAAATAATCAACTCATTGATTCAAAGAGTAAATGAGTCAATGAATCAATCTCTGCTTTTATCCTGTTCATCCTGTCCATCCTGTTAATTTATTGTTTCGATGAAAGACGGGCTGCGGACTTGCCCTGCCCCTACATGAAGCATACATCGCCCAAGTATTATTTAAGGACTAACGAGAATGGAACACATTAGATATTCAGTCGCCGCTTGCCAGACAGACATGCCGAACCCGTTGGAGCGTCGCGGGATGCGCGCCAACACGGAGCGTATGCTCTCTTTGATTGATTCGGCTGTAGCGGGCGCGGCCCCTTTCCTGCCCGTGCGCCTCGTAGTCTTTCCTGAGTTTGCGCACGCCGCGCCCGTCTTTCAGACTGCCGCAGAGTTGATTGAAAAACTCGCCGTGCAGATTCCGAATGAACACACGGAGCGGCTCGAACAGAAAGCGCGCGAGCATGACATCTACATCCAGAGCGGCACGATGTTGGAAGTGGACGCGAGATGGCCGGGCGCAGTCTTCAACACGACCTGCCTCATCGGGCCTGAAGGCGTCCTGTACAAATATCGCAAGGTCAACACGTGGATTCCTTACGAAGTTCACACCAGCCCGCATGACCTGGAAGGCTACGACGAACCGCTCTTTCCTGTCGCGGACACGAAGATCGGGCGCATCGGCTGCGCCATCTGCTACGACTGGTTGTTCCCTGAAGCTATCAGGCAGTTGACGGCAAACGGTGCGGAGATTCTCGTGCGCGTCTCTGCATACATGGACCCGTGGGGCGCGACGGAGCCGACGGATTGGTGGACCATTATTAATCGTTGCCGCGCGCTTGAGAACATGGCTTACGTCGTCGCTGCGAATCAAGGCGCGAGCCTCAAACATTACCCGCCTTACTCATGGCCCGGCGGCAGTCAGGTCGTTGACTTCGACGGCAGAATCCTCGCGCAAGCATCGCCCGGCCCCGGCGAACGCATCGTT
Organism: Pyrinomonadaceae bacterium; assembly: GCA_049593215.1. Lineage (GTDB taxonomy): Bacteria > Acidobacteriota > Blastocatellia > Pyrinomonadales > Pyrinomonadaceae > JBAWGU01. Next base: position 1,466 of record JBAWGU010000295.1, on the reverse strand, counting down.
GTCGCGCCCGTTGACATCTCGGCTCTACGACATGAGCGCGCCACACGTCGCGGCCATCACATGCTCTCTCACCTGCGCACGGAAGCGTATCCTGTTTACTCAAAGCACCAGTACCCGCCGCGCCTTGAAGGTGAGGGAGCTGCTGAAATAAGTTATGAGCGTAACAATCTGTTGATTGATGAATCGAAGCGCAATCTGAATGAGGCTTAATGAGACAGGGATATTGAATGAGTTGAACCAGAAGGTGGCGGTGCGCGTAATAACACTGACTGAAAACTTCTGCGAGGTGGCCCAAAGATGTTTTGTCCAAATTGCGGCTCGGAGGAACGGCAGCTCAATCAATTCTGTCGTGTCTGCGGCGTGGACCTGCGGGTTGTGCGTATCGGCCTCGAAAAGCCTGATGCGATTACGGCTTCGGCAATCTCTGCGCGCGACGAGGTAGGGCACGCGGTTGCCGAAAGGATTAGGGAGTTGACGACGGCTGAAGACTTGAAAGAGGTGACGCGCCACGTGCTGCCGGAGATTGAAAAGTTTTTAGAGTCTCCGCAGGAGCGGCGGCTTCGCAGAATGCGTGAGGGGACCATCACCGCCGCTATCGGCTTGGGCGCAACTTTCATGTTTTACCTGCTCAGCCTCAGCGATTACCACTCGACTTTTCTGATCGGAGCCGGTGTCGTTACCTTTCTGATAGGTCTGGGCATGATTATCAACGGGCTGCTCTTTACAGTGACCGAGAGAAACGCTCCGAAGCAGTTGCGCGGCAGCGACACGTTCGATCAACCTCAAGAGAGTGTCACGGCAGGGCACGCTCCCGTTCCAACCGCGCCACAGTTGAAGCCGCCGTCCGTGGTCGAGCAAACTACCCGGCATCTTTCAAGCGAGCCGTTAAAGACTCCGGCTTTGCGCGACAATAGATAGTCAATTAGAAATCCAGCCGTCAGTGCTTGCTCTCTCGGGCTAAATTCGTTTACATAACAGGCCGGAGGTTGAATGATGAAATACAAAATCCTCTTGGAAAAGTCGGAAGAAGGTTATAGCGTTTCCTGTCCCGGTTTGCCCGGTTGCTGGCCGCAAGGCGCAACTGAGGAGGAGGCGATTGAAAATATTCAAGATGCCATTCAGGAATATCTCGCAGCAACTGAAGAACTCTTCTAATAATCCGTCTCTTCATCAACTATCAATTTGTACATGAGCGTATTGCATTGTCCTTTTATTAATAGTCGTATATTTAGCAAATGGGTTGTCCTCACAATCGCGCCACTTCTTTTCATCAATCCATCTTTCGTTAGCGCGCAGCAGCCGACACCTCAACAAACTCCCACACCGCAACGCACGGGGCGTTCGTACAGTGGCAGCGATCCTGTCAAGACGCCGCCAAAGCCTGTGCCGCAATCGCCTTCGACCGTGACGTTCACGGACATCTCTGCGGCTTCTAAGATTGATTTCAAACGCGCGGCGTCGTTCAC
>JBAWGU010000294.1:0-6240 GCA_049593215.1 Pyrinomonadaceae bacterium | reverse complement strand
AAGCTCTTCCGCTTTCGCAATCGCTGAATAAAAGGCGGCGATTGCGCCTTCCGTGTCGCCCTTTAAAAAGAGCGCGCGTCCGTAGAGGTATAGAAATTCAGGGTCGGCGGATTTAAGCGGCTGGTCAATGCCTTGCGATGCCATCTCTGCCTTCATCCCTGTTTCCAGCCATTGCGACGGCGAGCGATCAATCTGGCTGAGCTTCTGCTCAAACCGTGCCACGCTCTCATCCCTTGTCGGCGCAGTGGGCATCGCGTTCGGAGAAGTAATCGGGGCAATGGTTGCCTCCGTGCGCGTTTTCTGATAGCGCATCCCGCCGTAAAAGGAGGCCGCAACACCGGCGATGATCAGTACGAAGAGAAGCAGAAATCCTATGGCCGCGAGTGCGCCACGCTTTTTAGCAGGCTTCGCCGGAGCCTCATAGCTTCGGACAGTCTCCGCTTGCTCCGCCCTTATCTCTGCGGGTGGGTCTTCGCGCGGAGCATCGGGCGTAGGGAAAGCAATTCTTGATGGAGGCGTCAAATTTTTCTGTTCCGGGACGCTTGCCACTTCAGCCATCGCTGCCGGGTCCCATTCACCCGATAGCGTCGCTGCCAGCTCGGAACGAGAAGTTGAGATAGTTCGTTCCTCATCATCATAAATGTCGCCTATGACCTGCGAGAAATCGCCGACGCGCACCAGCACTGCGGTCAAATTATCTTCCGCGCCGCGCTCGTAACAGATTCGCTTCATCTCTTCGCAAATCTCGTCGGCAGGCTTAGAGCTTAACAACAGCTTGCGAATCTCGTTGTCAGGAATGTGGCGCGTGATGCCGTCGGAGCAGAGCAGGAAAGTCGTGCCGTCTTCGACCTCCATCCTCTTCATGTCAACTTCAACGCTGTCTTCTGCGCCGAGCGCGCGGCTGATGACATTGCGGCTCGGATGATTCGCCGCCTGATCGGGCGTCATGCGTCCGGCTCTCACCTCTTCTTCGACAACGGAATGGTCCGCCGTCTCACGAAAAATCTGGCCTTCCGGCGAGACGCGATAAAGACGCGAATCTCCGACATGCCCGATGGTGGCGTTGCGCCCGTCAAGGTGTAGGGCGACAACTGTCGTCGCCATCATCGAGAGGCGCGGAGATTCGCGCGACATGCGATAGATGGAAGCGTTGGCGCGCTGAATCGCAATCTCCATCAAATCTTCCATGTCAACATTCTCTTCGTGATAACGAAAGGCTTCGTCCAAAACTTCGACCGCCGTTTGTGAAGCGACCTCGCCGGCTTCCGCCCCGCCAACTCCGTCCGCGACCGCAAAGATGCGACGCTGCGAGTCGGCCAGAAAAGAGTCTTCATTGAGCGGACGCTTCTCGCTCAAACCGCGATCCGTGACGGCGGCTGATTGAAGTTGAACTTTCTTCTCAGTATCTGTCATTGAACTGCCTCCAGAGAGGACTCGCTCGTAGTCTGCTTACGCACTACGCGCTGCGTCACCTGAGCATCACGCGCGTTGCGATGCGAAAACGCCATCAGTATTCCGAGCATGGCGAAACTTGTTATCAAACTAAACCCGCCGTGACTGACAAACGGGAGCGTGATGCCTGTCATCGGCAGAGCGCGCGTGATGCCGCCAATGTTGACGAGAGCCTGAAAGCCTATGAAAGCCGTCAGCCCCGCCGAACAGAGTTTCGTAAACATATCACGCGCATCAACGGCAGTGCGAACCCCTGCGTTCACGAAAATAATCAGAGCGAGTATGACCACCGCGCCGCCCGCGAGTCCCATCTCTTCCGCAATCGCCGCATAAACGTAGTCGGAATCCGCAATCGGAATCACTTCGGGAAAGCCAAGCCCCAAGCCTCTGCCCGTCGCCCCGCCCGACGCGATGCCAAAGACCGCCTGAGCAGGTTGAAAAGCGAGCTTATCAAACCACACGTCCACGTTGACAGTCTTCTTCATCGCCTCGCTCTGGTCCGCCAGCTCTTTCAGCCTCGGGTCTTTCGCCAGCGCGTCTTCGTAATCCTTCTTCCACCATGAAGCCTCGGTCGAAGGCGGATCGAAACCGTCAAGCCACAAATGAAAGCGTTGCTGTATGCGCGCAGGCAGGGCGGCAGCCACAGGCCGCGCGAGCGTCGGCAGGAGCGGAACTTTTTCCTGAACGTCTATCGGCAGCGCGCCGACCACAAGAATGCTGATGACCAGCATGACTGAGCCGACAAAGAGAAGCAGTTGCGGCCAGCGACGCACGGCGACGAGATAAAGAGTCGCGTATGCGCCGCTGAAGATAAGCATCTGCCCGAAATCTTTGAGCGCGAAGAAGGGAATGAAAGGCACCAGCGCCATCGCTATCAATGGCACAAGGTCACGCGCGCTCGGAATGCCCCAGTAGGTTCGCGCAAGGTCTTTATAGCGCGCAGTCAAAATTCCCGCGAAGCCAATCAGGAAAGGAATCTTGGCAGGCTCCCACGGCGTTGTGTTGCCAAGCGATTTGCCTGCGCTTGATTTGATGATGGCAGCCGCGAGCGGGACGAGCGTGCTGAGCACTATGATAAAGCTGTGTCGTTGAAGCCAGAGCAGGAAATCATCACGGACGCAGAAATAAAAAGCGAGAGCAAAGGCCGCGAAAGAGAGAATCGGTATCCACGTCGAGCCTGAAGTAATGGCGTTGGCGATTGAATATGTCGCCTCACGCACAGGCTGCTTATCAATATCAACGGGCTGCGGCGGCGTGGGCGGAAGTCCCATGATGCGCTTCTTCTCTGCCGTATAGTTCTCGTTGATGTAGCGCAGGCGCAGAGCATCTGTCTTTTGCGCGCGCGCCTCAGACTTATTCTTCGCGTTGTATTCAGGATCGCTGTAGAGACGATACTGCACGAGCAGTCCAATCGAGAAGAGCAGAATCGCCGTCGTAAAGAGCGTCCAGTTTCCCGCGTACTTCATCACGCGCGAGAGCCAGATGACCAGCGCAAAGACAGGCACGTAGAGCAACAGGTCGCGCGCCGCGCTGACCCATGATGTCTCGTAGCCACGAATCAAAGCGGCGCGATGCGTGGCGTAGTAGCCGACAATCTCAAGCGCGACGATGAGCAGCAGTATGAGCAGATGTGTTGATGCGCGGTTTTTCATAAATCAGTAGTCAGTAGTCAGCAGTCAGTAGTCAGTAGTCAGTAGTTTTGTCAGCCGTTCAAGATTGAAGATAAGAATGGACTTCATGGTTATTCAACCTCTTCTGTGCTGATTACTGACTACTGACTACTGATTACTGTTCTTCTCCCGCTTGTTCGGTGTTGGGCTTGCCACTTTTTGTTGTTGCTTGCCTTTGTTCTGTTGATTTTGATTCTGCTTCTGTGGCACGTTGCCTAGCAGCCCGAGGTCGCGCGCCTTCAAGACGAGCGCGGCTGCGACGGGCGCGGCGGACCTTGAGCCGTAGCCGCCGCCTTCGATGATGACGGCCATCGCAATCTGCGGATTGTTGAGCGGCGCGATGCAGAGAAACCAGCCGTCAATGCGCGGGTGCTCTTCGTCCAGCACAATCTCTTCATACTCGCGTATGATGTTGCCTTTGCTGTCGCGCTCCTGCTTTTTGCGTTTGACAGGCTCGCCTGTGCGCGAGTCGTAAACAGGCATCACCTTTTGCGCCGTGCCGGTCTTGCCGCCCGTGATGATGCCCTGTGCGTGAACGGGACCAAAGACGCCGCGCGCCGTTCCCGAAGGGCCGCCTGTGACAAGGCCCATGATTTCACGTTCGCGCTGCGCAATCTGCGGCGGCATCACCTGATTGAAGACTTCGGGCGTGCGGCCAAATTCAATCGTGGGCTTCATCAAGCGGCCTTGCAGGTTGCCGATGGCAGAGACGTTGAGAGCCATTTGCAGAGGCGTCATCTGTCCGGCATAGCCTTGCCCGAATCCTTCGAGCGCGAGGTCGTAACGTCTCATCTTCGGGTTCGTCAAAATCGTTGCCTCGCGCGGAGCCATCGCACGCTTGATAGCATCCGTACTGGCGTTAATAATCTCAGTCTTCTTGCGACCGCGCAGCAAATCATCCGGCGAATCATAAGTTCCGATGCCTAAGAGTTGCGCAGTCTTTTGCAGACGCTCCGGCCCAAGCTTAACAGCCATCTGCGCGAAGTATTGATTGCTCGAAGCTTCAAACGCCTCTTCGATATGTAGCTGGCCGCAGGCTTCGCACGAGCCGTTGTCATCAAAAATCGGTTTCGCTCCGGGTTCTGCGACGTAGCCGCCGCCGCTGTCCGGGAAAACAGAGTCTTCCATCCCGTTCAGGAAAGCCGCAGTCATAATCACCGTCTTGAAGGTCGAGCCGGGGATGTAATAAGCGGAGGTCGCGCGACTCACGAGCGGACGGTCTCGCTGATTCGCTTCAAGGCGAATCCACGTCATTTCGTCCTGAACCTCTTTCAAGCTGTATGAAGGCTCGCTGTACATGGCAAGGATTTCGCCAGTCTGCGGGTTAAGGATGACGACTGCGCCATGCTTGCCTTTAAGTTGCTCGGCAGCCGCCTGCTGCAAGTCCCTGTCAATCGTCAAACGCACATCCACGTTCGCGCGCTGCTGAATATTTTCGCCCATCACGATCTGCCAGCTTTCAGGCAGCGCGCCACTCTGAATGCCGAAGAGCGCACGCTCAAGACCCGGATCGCCACGGTCAGAGCCGAAGATTTGCGCCATCTCCTTATCCAGAGGATACTCGCGCACAATCTCGTTGCCTTCCTGACGATAGAGCGCGAGCGCGCGATTCAAATCTCCGTTTCGGTCAAGTATCCAACCGCGCAAAGACGATTCCGAGAGACGACGATTGCGCAGGTCTTTGTAGCTGACCTCTTGAAATCTTTCGTTATTCGCTTCGGCATACTTGGCCCAGTAAACGTGAAAGCCGAAGACCGAAAGCGCAAGCAAGACATAAAGCCAGCGCAAAGCTTTCAGCCCTCTGTTCGTAGAGGTCGTGCCTAATCTTTGCCTGACCTCTTCCGGCAAATCCTCCGGCGCGATAGCGGCGAGCGCAGAACGCCTTGCGCGATAACGCCACAGCGCGACCAGCAGCAGCAGCGCCATCAACGCCATCCCCCCGACATAGACGAGCGTCAACAGCGCAGGCTGTTTTTCGGGAAACGTGCTGTGCTGAGGATTGGCCGCAGCCGCAGCCTGAAGAATGAATATATAGCTCATAGCTTAAAATTCAATATGGGGTAAAAGGGTCAAAGGGGAAGAGGGGAAAAGGAAGATAAGAAGTTTGCTATTGAAGATGCTTCTTATTCCTTTCCCCCTTTTACCCATTTCCCCTCTTCCCCCTTTCTTATGGTTATGATTACAATTTACGTAAACGCACTTCGACATCGCCGAAGCCGACGACATCGCCCTCTTCAATCTGCCGCGCCTCGCCGTATGCGATGCGTCGCCCGTTGATGTAAGTCCCATTGGTCGAGCCTGTGTCGGCAACAAGCAGAGTCCCTTCACGATTCATCACCAGCGCGGCATGAATTTTTGAGACGCTCGCATCGTTCAGATAAAGATCGTTGTCCGAGCCGCGCCCGACGCTCAAACGTCTTCCGCCCGGCTTGAAGATGAGCACAACCTCGCGCGGCCCTGTCTGAAGGATTGCGCGCGCAGAGACTTTAACATCGGGGATGGGCGGCGCACCCTTCGGGATAGCAACGTCTCCATGCTCTTTCACGCGACGCCGCGCCTCGTCTTCTTCTCTTAACTCTTCTTCAAACTCGCCGTAGGTCGGGTCCACGGAAACGCCTGTCGTAAAAATATCAACTTCCGTTTCGACGCGAACAGGCGCGAGCGTGCGATAGCGATTGTCGTTGATGTGGTCAATCGCTGCCGCCAGAATCTCGTGCTCAAGCTCCGTGATAATTTCAGGTGGAGCTTCGGAGTGCGTGCCCCATTCGACCTTGAGCTTGAGCAGATGCGGAACGATGCGGCCCTTCTTGCCTTCATCGCGCGCTCGCTCGTCAAGCAGCCGCCGCATTCGCTCAATCAACTTGCTCGTCGTCAGGCTGTCTTGAAAATCTGCGGAGCGGCCCAGCTTGCGATCCACCGCTTCGCCAAAGCCTTCGAGCACGCGGCGCAGCAATCGTTCGGGCAAAGCCTCTCTGCCTTTCTTCTCCTGCTTTGATTTATCTTCTTCAGCCATCACAAGCTCAATACGTTTTTGGGCAAATCCATGTTCTGCCAGCAAATACTTCCGTGTTCAACCAAAGATACAGGGGCCGCACGCGTGCGCGGCAGGGGCAAGGGG
>JBAWGU010000293.1:0-11140 GCA_049593215.1 Pyrinomonadaceae bacterium | reverse complement strand
GGCGATATTGAGATTACCCTGCGCGCTAACGCTATCAGAAAAGCAATTCAGGATACACGCTCGCAGGCTATGGACCAGAATAATCGCTTCACGTTGGTCCAGAATTTTCCACAATCCATCAGCCCTCGTCTCATACGCAACGGCCTTGACCTCTTCGCTCGCTACACGAAGGACTACGCCTACGCCCGTGATGTGCGCCTCATTGAAGGTCCCGGTTTTGTCGGACTCGACGGCGTTTCAGATGCTAACGATGAACAGTTGCTAAATTTTCTCAGGCGTTTTTCTCAGGAGCGTTTGCAGGCTTCCGAGCTTGACCCGGATGTCTGGCAACCCGTCGTAATTCGTAACCCCGAAGAGGCACAGGCGAGATTAACGGCAGTGGCCGGTGAAAAGTATACCTACCGGGAGCTTAACGATTACACAGACAGTCTTGAGAAGACTCTCAAGACGATTCCGATGGCTTCCAAGATTACGCGCTCCGGCGTGCTCAATGAAAAAGTTTATCTGGAATATTCTCAGGAGCGGCTGGCGTCATACAACCTGAAGCCTTCAAATTTGAGTAGCCTGCTTAACGCGCGCAACATCACTTTGCCCGGCGGCCAACTCCAAGCCGAAGGGAAGAACATCAGCATTGACGCCTCCGGCGAGTTTAAGAGCGAGCAGGAGATAGGCGATGTGCTGGTGACAACTTCAGCCAGCGGTGCGCCCGTTTACTTGCGAGACATCGTTGACATTGTGCGGACCTACGACAGTCCGCCGCGATATTTGAACTACTACACATGGCGCGACCCGGACGGGCAATGGCATCGCAGCCGCGCCATCACGCTTGCAGTGCAAATGCGTTCGGGCGAGAACATAGGCAGGTTTGGCGAGGCCATTGATACGACGTTACTGGACCTGAAAAAACGCTTGCCCGCCGATCTCATCATGGCGCGCACTTCGGACCAGCCTTTACAAGTCGAGGAAAACATTCATCTGTTTATGAGCAGCCTTATCGAGGCGATTGTTCTGGTGGTCATCGTCTCGCTGATAGGCTTCTGGGAATGGAGGTCAGCTTTGCTGATGGCTATTTCCATCCCCGTCACGCTGGCTATGACCTTCGGCATGATGTCTCTGCTCGGAATAGATTTGCAGCAGGTTTCGATTGCCACTTTAATCATCGCTCTGGGACTTCTGGTGGACGACCCCGTTGTGGCTGGCGACGCGATTAAGCGAGACCTTGCGGCGGGTCATCCGTCAATCATCGCCGCGTGGTTAGGACCAACTAAACTTGCGACGGCGATTGTTTACGCCACCATCACAAACATCGTCGCTTATCTTCCTTTCCTGCTTTTGTGCGGCGGCACGGGACGTTTCCTCTATAGCTTGCCCGTCGTCATCGCTTGCTCGCTAATTGCGTCCCGGCTTGTCTCGATGAGTTTCATTCCGCTTCTGGGCTATTACCTGCTCAAGCCGAAAGCAGAGATGCCGATTGAAGAGCGCAGGAAGAAAGGTTTCGCCTCCAAGTACTACAAGCTCGGAACATGGGCCATTAATCATCGCTGGCGTGTGTTGGCAGCTTCGCTTGTTTTTCTTGCCGTCGGCGGACTGCTGATGACACGTTTGGGAAAACAATTCTTTCCCAAAGACCTTTCCTATCTTTCCTACGTGGACATCTGGTTGCCCGATGATGCGCCATTTGCCGAAACGAATCAGGCGGCGCGGCAGACAGAAGAGGTGATTCGCAGAGTCGTCAATGAGTATGGACATAAGCACCCGGAAGACGGCAAGCCGCGCGAAGTTCTGGAATCATTAACGACGTTTGTCGGCGGCGGTGGACCAAGATTCTGGTTCTCAGTCAGTCCTGAAATGCAGCAACTTAACTATGCTCAAATTATTCTACAGGTCAAAGACAAGCACGACACGGCTCATCTGATAGGACCCCTGCAAGAGGCTCTGTCGAGTGAAGTAGCGGGAGCACGCGTTGATGTGCGACAGCTTGAATCAGGTAAGCCCGTGGGCGTTCCCGTGTCGGTTCGCATCTCCGGGGATGATATTCCGACTTTGAGAATGCTTGCAGAGAACGTGCAACAGAAGTTTCGCCAGAGCAAGGTAGCAACACGCGTGCGAGAGGATTGGGGAGATGAAAGTTTTGCCGTCAAGATAGAGACGGATTCTGATCGCGCTAACATGGCCGGTGTCTCGAATTTCGACGTGGCAGCGTCGTCGGCATCGGGCATGAACGGCGTCACGGTCACAACTCTCAGGGAAGGTGACAAGCAAATACCTGTGGCTGCACGAATGCGCATGGAAGAGCGAGCGCAACTTGCAGACATCAAGAATCTATATGTCTACTCAACGCAGGGCACGCAAAAAGTTCCACTGCAACAGGTCTCTTCCATAGGGTATCAGATGGAAACGCAGAAGCTGCGAAGGCGCAACCAGTTTCGCACGATCACCGTCTCTTGCTTTCCGATTGAAGGTCATCTTCCGTCTGAAGTGATGAGCGATGTGCGCCCGCAACTGCTTGAGTTTGAAAAGCGGCTTCCGCCGGGATACCGCATGGAAATTGGCGGCGAGGAGGAATCGCAGGTTTCAGGTTTCAAAGAACTCTCCATCGTGATGGGAATCTCGATTGCGGCGATCTTTCTCGCGCTCGTCTTCCAGTTCAAACATGCCATCAAGCCGTTGATTGTGTTTGCAGCCATTCCTTACGGGATGGTCGGCGCTATCTTTGCCCTGTGGGTGATGGGATCGCCCTTTGGCTTTATGGCTTTTCTTGGGATTGTCAGTCTGGTCGGCGTCATTGTCAGCCACATCATTGTGCTCTTCGATTTCATAGAAGAGAAACATGCGGAGGGCGAGCCTTTGCAAGAGGCTTTGCTTGATGCGGGAATCATGCGCCTGCGGCCTGTGATGATAACGGTCGGAGCCACTGTTATCGCGCTCTTTCCGCTGGCCCTGCATGGCGGCCCTTTATGGGAGCCGATGTGTTACGCGCAGATCGGAGGGCTGACGGCTGCGACTTTTATCACACTGCTGCTGGTCCCTGTCATCTACGCCATCTTCGTTCTTGATTTGAAGATCGTAAAATGGGAACACGAAGCGGCCCAGCCTGACGCTCCCGATGTCGAATCCGGTGTGTTGGGGCATAAGGGGTAGTGGCTCAAGTTGAAGATGAATGAGAGGCAAATCAAGATTCACCGCAGAGGCGCAGAGCAGGCGCGCAGAGTTGACGCAGAGAGATTGACTGCTTAACTCTCTGCGCTATCTCTGCGTCAAACTCTGCGCCTCTGCGGTGAACTTCTGTCCTGCTTGCCACTCAATTTCAAATTGAACCACTACCCAATTTTTGCCTCGCATGACAGCGCATCGTGCTTCATTGTAGAATCATCTGCGAACAATCAAGTATCGTTTGAGTGTTAAGCGCGGCGCGGCCCTCCGGCTCGCCTCCGTTCTTTAGCGTGAAAGTTTTGTCCGAAGGCCAGCTACATCGTAATGCCTCTGTGGGTCGCCCGAGCATGTGCCGCAACTGCGGCGCGATTGTCGGCGCAGGGCAGGAGGCTTGTACGATGTGCGGCACGCCTGCTGGCGGCGCTCAAACTCAAGAGACCTCGACAGGGTTTGTCGCAGACCGCGAGACGATGCGCTTTGCGCGCGCAGTCCTGAGCCGTCCCTACATCTTTACCATCATCTTTCTCGTCGCAAACATCTTCGTCTTCCTGCTGACGTATCTTTCGGCAGGCAGCGTTGAAGACACTGCGCGCTTCGATGCGGTGCTGATTGCTTACGGGGCGAAGATGAATTCGCTCATCAATCAAGGCGAGTGGTGGCGGCTTGTGACGCCAATCTTTTTGCACGGCAACTGGACGCACCTGCTGATGAACATGTACGGGCTGTGGATTCTCGGCCCGTATGTCGAAAGGCTTTACGGCTCCGCCAAGTTTGTTGTCTTCTGGGTTCTGACAGGCGTCGCGGGTGTGCTTGCGAGTTACCTGACCGTGAGACCCGCCCTGCATCATGGCCTTCTCGGACGGTTTCTTTTCAAAGCGGAAGATGTCGCTTCGGTGGGAGCTTCCGGCGCGCTCTTCGGACTCATCGGCGTGCTCTTCGTCTTCGGCATCAAGTTCAGGCATGAGCTGCCCGAAGGATTCAAACGCGCTTTCGGCGTAGGAATGCTTCCGACCATTCTCATCAACGTCGTCATCGGCATCATCTTCCCTTTCATAGACAACGCGGCGCACATCGGCGGCCTCGTCTCAGGCGCGGCGCTGGCTCTGCTGGTCGGTTATAAACGTCCGCATGAGCGCGCGAGCGTCGCCACCGTCTGGCACGTTCTGCAATTCGCCGCGCTCTGTCTTGTCGCCCTGAGCTTCTGGGAAGTTGCGCGCCATTACAAAGGACCACCGCCCAGCCTCTCAAACGCGTCCATGAAAAAGATGCTGCCGGGCACAGGCAATAGCGCCGTCGCATTTCTCAAGGCGATCAACGAAGGCGAAGAGGCTTTTCTGGCTGCCACCAATGAAGGCAAGACGGATAAGATGGATCAAGCCATCACTTCGATTCAGAATGCGCCGCGACTCGATGAGCAATCGGGCAAACTTTTAGACGAGTTGAAGCCGCTGCTTGAACGCGCACGCGACGGCGCGAATGATAAACGCTCGAAGCCGCTGGAGAGAGCGCAACAGAAGAAAGCTCTGCTCTTGGATTATCAGGCATGGCAGGAGAGGCTCTTGCAGTGGGTGAAGACTGAAGGAAACAAGTATGGCCTTGTGATAGACACGTCGAAGGCTGATGGGAATGCGCCCGGAGATTCAACGAACGGCCAGCAACCTTCAAAGTGAAAACAGATTTACAATAACGGCGCGCTTTATTCGGTGCGCTATATTTCAGGAGAAAAAAGAGAGAATGGAAATCAAGAAAGTCGGTGTGCTCGGCTGCGGCCTGATGGGTTCAGGCATCGCGCAGACCGCCGCCACCGCAGGATTTGAAACAATAGTGCGCGAAGTCTCTGACGAACTCATCAACAAAGGCTTCGCGGGAATCGAAAAGTCGCTCTCGAAGTTTGCAGAGAAAGGCACCATCACGAACGAACAACAAACGGAGATTCGCGGACGCTTGAAAGGCACAACCTCTTTCGACGACCTCGCGGATTGCGACATCATCATCGAAGCGATTATCGAAAATCTGGACACCAAGCGCGAGACTTACAATCAGCTTGATAAGATTTGCAAGCCGGAAACAATCTTCGCCTCAAACACTTCTTCAATCTCCATCACGGAGATGATGACGGCCACTTCGCCCGAACGACAACGCCGCTTCATCGGCCTGCACTTCTTCAACCCCGTGCCGCTGATGAAGCTTGTCGAAGTCGTGCGAACGATTCTGACGGACGCAGAGGTTTACGAGCAGGCTCTTGAATTCGGCAAACGCCTCGGCAAAGTTCCTGTGCGCGCAGGCGACAAAACGGGCTTCATCGTCAATCGCCTGCTGGTCCCCTACATGCTCGACGCCATCCGCGCGCTCGAAGAGGGCGTAGGCAGTATCGTTGACATTGACAACGCGATGAAGCTCGGCTGCGGTTATCCGATGGGGCCATTCACGCTCGGCGATTTCGTCGGGCTGGACACGACCTACTACATCGCTGAGATTATGTTCAACGAGTTCCGCGAAAAACGTTTCGCGCCGCCGCCACTTCTCAAGCGCATGGTCCTCGCAGGTCTCTACGGTCGCAAGTCAGGCAAAGGATTTTACGACTACACCCAGGACGCGAAGAATCCGACGCCGATGAACCTCGTGTAAAGAAGTGATGAGTGATGAGTAATGAGTGATGAGTAAAAACGATTTGTCTTTTCACTCATCACTCATCACTGTTTTTATTCTCCTATGTCATCGTCAATCATTTTTGAAGAGCGCGGGGCGGTTGCGATTGTTCGTCTGAATCGTCCTGAGAAGATGAATGCTTTGACGCGCGAGATGTTAGACGCGCTGCGCGAAGTGTTTGAGCGCATCGAGCGTGAGCATACTGTGCGTGCTCTGATTCTGACGGGCGAAGGTGAGCGTGCTTTCTGCGCGGGCACGGACATCAGCAAACTAGCTGAGATGGACGAAGAGGGCGCGCACGCCGCATCGAAACGCGGGCAGGAAGTTTGCGAACGGATCGAAACGTGCGGCGTGCCTGTCATTGCCGCCGTCAACGGCCTTGCGGCTGGCGGCGGTTGCGAGCTTGCTCTGGCCTGCCACCTTCGCATCGCTGCAAAGGATGCTCAATTCAGTTTGCCCGAAATAAAACTCGGCATCGTTCCGGCTTACGGCGGCACGCAGCGTTTGCCGCGTATCATTGGCACAGGCCGCGCTCTGGAATTGATGCTGACGGGCGCGAGCATCTCTGCCACGGAAGCGCAACGCATCGGTCTGGTCAACCGCCTCACGGAATCAACACAACTCTTAGCCGAAGCGTTATCGCTTGCTCAAGAGATCGCGCAACTCGCCCCGCTCGCCATACGCGCCTGCCTCGAAGCGGTCACACGCGGCCTCCTTCTCCCTCTTGAAGAAGGACTCGCGCTCGAAGCCGAACTCTTCAGCAGCCTCTTCGACACCGCAGACATGCGCGAAGGTACACGTGCCTTCATGGAAAAACGCGCGCCCGTGTTCACAGGCAACTAATTCATTTCCTTCCGCGTATGTGAGTGATAGAATTGTTTTCAAAGAGGTGACAGACATGAGCGAAGACTCCACACAAAAACTTCCAGCCTCACAGGATGTGACGCTAGCGCAAGTTCTCAGCGCAGTACAGAGCTTGGACACGAAAGTTCAGGGTCTGGATGCGCGAGTGCAGAGCATTGACACAAGGCTGCAAGCTTTAGAGACGAAAGTTGAGGAACGTCTCCACGACACGCGTCCTATCTGGGAAAAGGTCATCGCAGATATTGCTCAGGTGCAAGAGGGACAGGAGTCTTTGCGTAAAGATGTCCGCGATGTGCGCACAGAGATGCGCGACATGAATCGCAAGTTCAGCATCTTTAACGACACTCTGGTTCAGATACAGGCCGACTATCGAGACATTTATGATCGCGTGCGCGATCTGGAGAGGCAACGCAACTGAGCCATCTAAAGATGCCTCGCCTAATTTAAGAACGTCAATGAGCCTTGAATCAAAGCCATTGCTGAGCTTACCCTTTCTTTAACTCATCACTCATCACTTGTCACTTATCACTGTTCTTCCCACTTGTCACACTCCACTGCTTCCCCTATACTTCAAACGCTTTCACTTAGCTGATTTATTCGGAGCGTGACAGAAGATTTTGCAGCCCGTGATTCATCAAGGACGCCTGAACGCCGAAGGCTTTCGCTTCGCTCTGGTCGCCGGCCGTTGGAACGATTTTCTGACGGCGCGGCTGGTCGAAGGCGCGCTTGATGCGCTTGAGCGTCTGGGCGCGGACGAGAAGGCTGTAGAGCTTTACAAGGTTCCCGGCTCTTTCGAGATTCCGCTTCTGGCGCGCAAGCTCGCAGGCTCTGGAAAGTTTGACGCGGTAGTTTGTCTCGGCACAATCATTCGCGGGCAGACTCCGCACTTCGAGTACATCGCGGGGGAAGTGACCAAAGGCATCGCGCAGGCAGGGATGGAGACGGGCACGCCCGTCGTCTATGGCATCGTCACGGCAGACACTCTGGAGCAGGCCATTGATCGCGCCGGAGTTAAGCTCGGCAACAAGGGTTTCGAGGCAGCCATGTCTGCCGTCGAGTTAGTAAATCTTTACAAAGAAGTTATCAGCAATCAGTAGTCAGCTATCAGCAAATGCTTTTAACTGAAAACTGAAAACTGAAAACTGAAAACTGAAGTCTTATGGGTTCAAGGCGTAAGGCGCGTGAATGCGCCTTGCAGATGCTCTTTGCGGCTGATGTTTCCGAGACGCGTGCGGATGAACTTGTACGCACGTACTGGGAAGAGTTAGGCGATGAAGATGTGGAGACTGCCGCGCGCGAGTTTGCGACGCGGCTGGTCACAGGCACACTCTCGCGCCTCGCCGAACTGGACGAACGCATACGCTCGCGCGCAGAGCACTGGCGTATCTCGCGCATGGCCGTCGTTGATCGCAACATCCTGCGCCTCGCCGTTTACGAGTTCATGCACGAACCCACGCCGCGCACCGTCGCCATCAACGAAGCGCTGGAAATCGCGCGCCGCTTCTCGACCTACGAGGCCACGCAATTCATCAACGGCATCCTCGACGCCATCAAACGCGACCTTGACGAACAGTTCCCGCAAGAACACATTGACGACGCCGACGCCGACGCCGAAGAGTCCCACACAGAATCCGATGACGAAGAGCGCACAGCTTCTTCGGCGTAAATCGTGAATAGTGAATGGTAAATAGTAAATGGTAAATGGACCCACGGCTTTTCATCTATTTACCATTTACTATTTACCATTCACCAGCTTATGACAGACGCACAGCGACATTCATTGAATGGTCTTGCACATGAGCGCAGCCGTGTGAGCGCGGCTCTCATGTTCGCGCTGCTGGTGTGCGTCCTGCTTCTTTTAGCTGCCAGTTCTTTCGCGCAACAATCAGACGCAGCATCACAACCGCGCGCCTTTCCCAAAGAGATGCGTGGTTACAAACTTAAGCGCGCGAAGGTGGAGATTAAAAAGAGTAAGGATGAAAGAGGCGCTAATCAGAGTTCAAACGCGATGCGCGACCCGGATGCTCTGATTGAATTCGGAGAGCCGCACATCGCCAGCACTTCTCTTTTCAATATCACAATCGAAGTGCCCATACGCATCGCTGCCGTCAAGCAGGGCGGCACAGCAGATTTCCTCTCCTTTGAAGATGTGACCGTCAACGGCGTCCCCGTCAAAGTCGAAGACTACATGCACTCTTTCAAACTGCCGAACGATCAGCCCGTCACGCTGCCCGACCCCATCCGCTTGCAGATCGGCACAGATCGCGCGATGGCCTTCGCCTCAGGACAAGCGCAGGAGACATGGCCCGTCAAAGGCCGCGTCTATATCTTCGGCCACTTCAAAAAATCTCTCTTCACCTTCAAGCGCGTCGTCCCCGTCGAACTCAGCCTTTCACTACCGAACCCGCTCAAGAGCCTGCAATCCGGCCAGCTCAATAAAAAACAGAATTAACAGGATGGACAGGATAAAAAGCAAGGATGAGGGATGAAGGCGGAAGGATGAAGAGAAAGCTTTTTGTCTTTCATTCATCATTCATCATTCCTAATTCATCCTTGCTCTTCATCCTGTCCACCCTGTTTGAATTTTCTTACGAGAGATTAGGCCGCTTCTTGTGCCAATCCGTCGCCTGCTGGTATTTGTCTGCGAGTTCGATGAGCGTGCTTTCGCTCCACGCGGGGCCGATGAATTGAATGCCTGTCGGGAGACCGTTTTCGCCGAAGCCGTTGGGAACGGAGATGGCAGGGACTCCGACAAGATTGCTTGCGCCGATGGGCGATGACGCGCCGATGTTCGGATAGGCTTGATCGAAAGGCTTGCTGATGGGATATGAGACTGTTGCGCGCGAAGGCGCGACGAGCGCAGCGTATTTTGAAAACATCTCCGCCCACGCTCTACGCATAGGGGCGCGCAGACGCATCGCGTGAAGATAATCAACAGCCGTGACGAGCGATGCCGCATAGCCGCCAATGCGCCCCGATGGAGAGGCCAACTCTTTCACTCTTCCCGTTTCAATCAACTCACGAAACGCGCTCGCACCCTCCGCATCAACAATCGTTCCCACCGCAGGGCCGTAAGGAAAGTCTGGCAGCTTCACATCCATCTCAACGGTCGCAAACTTTTTCAGTGCTTCGAGCGAGCGCATGAAATTCTCGCGCACGGCGGGCTGCGCCTTCTCGTAGGAATCTTTCATCACGGCGATGCGCGGAAGAGTATTCTTTCCCTTGCCCTTTTGAGATTTGTAGAGCCTGACGCTCGAAGTCGGGTCAAGCGTGTCGCGTCCGGCAATCGCACTGAACACAATCTCGCAATCACGTGCGGAGCGACACATTGGTCCAAGCTTGTCTAGCGTCCAACAGAGAGCCATCGCGCCGTGACGTGAGACTGCGCCGTAAGTTGGCCGAAGCCCTGAGAGGCCGCAGAACGCGGAAGGCGTGATGATTGAGCCGGATGTTTCAGAGCCGATGGCAAAGGCAACTAGACCGGCAGCCGTTGCCGCACCCGGCCCTGATGAAGAGCCGCCGCTCCAGAAATCCGTGTTCCAGGGAGTCTTGCACGGACCTGTCAGGCTTGCACCTGCCTCGTTGTATCCCATCCCGCCAGCGAGTTCGATCATCGCCAGCTTCGCAACAAGAATCGCTCCCGCGTCGCGCAGTTCCTTGATGACAGTTGCGTCGTAATCAAACTGTTGGTCTTTATAAGGCGTCGCGCCCCAAGTCGTCTTCGCCTCGCGCGTTGCCAGCAAATCTTTCGCGCCGTAAGGTATGCCGTGCAGAGGCCCGCGATACTTGCCCGCGCGAATCTCTCGCTCAGCCTGCCTCGCTTCGCGCAGAGCAGACTCGCGCATCAGGCTCGCCACAGCATTCAGGCTTGGACCAATTTTTTCAAGACGGTTGAGATAGCCTTCTGTGAGTTCGACGGGAGAGATGCGGCGCGCACGTATCTCTGCGCTGAGTTCTGCGATGGTTAAAAAGAGTAGGTCTTCAGGGTCCATGATTTTCGGTATGGGCGGGTCGGCTCTTTGGCTAAGTTGCGCTGAAGATGAAGTCCGGCTCGTCGCCGTTTTGCAACTTATATTTTCTCAAACGGTCTGCCGCTCTCACGTTGCCTTCCAAATCTTTCTTCATCTCTTCGAGTTGCTCCGGCGTCACCTGTTCGCCAAAGCGCACGCGCGCAACTTCCGTGTAAGCCTCAGCGAGCGGCGAAGGCTTTTGCGGCGCAGGCGTTTGTTGCGCACCTGGCGGCGCGGCAGCCTCTTTCGGTTTATTCGTTGGCGTCTGAGCTTGAGCTAATGAAGCAGCGAGCGGCGCGGTCATCAGCGTCGTTGCTACCGATTTCGCAAACTGACGGCGCGAAGTCTGTTTTGTGGCTTGTGAATTCTGTTTTGATTTCATGGTTATTCAAGTAGAGGCTTTATCGCTAATCGGCTTGACCTAGAAAGACCATGTTATTCAACAACGTGTCAAGAGCTTGCGC
>JBAWGU010000292.1:0-4687 GCA_049593215.1 Pyrinomonadaceae bacterium | reverse complement strand
CAGACGATCAGGGCTTCTTCGTCAAAGTCATTGCCGTCGAGGTCGCCTCCGCGAAGGAAAATTCTTTCTCGGATAAGCGTTGGGAGTTCGTCGAGCAGATGTCATGGCTTAATGATAACAGCGGCCTGCTGGTCGTCGGTCAGGATGCTGAACAAGCCTTTCAACAAATCTGGCATCTCTCGTACCCCGAAGGCAAGATGCGCAAGATTAGGAGCGACCTTGACGACTACGTTGGCCTCAGCATGACTGCCGATTCGCGTGCAGTAGTTTCAGTTCAATACCAGACGCTCTCAAACATCTGGGTCTCTTCAAGCAAAGACGCGAATCAGATGGACCAGATTACTCCGGGCATAGGCCGCTACTTTGATCTCGCATGGACGCCTGACGGACGTGTTGTTTACGCTTCGGACGCGAGCGGCTTTGCGGACCTCTGGGAGATGAACGCTGACGGCACAGGCCAGCGGCAGTTGACCGCTCATGCCTTCAAGAATTTCTCTCCGACCATCTCTTCCGATGGAAGCCACATTGCATTTCATTCCAATCGCACAGGCAACTGGAACATCTGGCGCATGGACAGAGACGGCGGTGCGCCGAAAGCTTTGACCACAGACAACAAGGGAAGCAACTGGCCGCAATTCTCCCCTGACGGGCAGTGGGTCTTCTATCACCACACGGGCAAGGAAGGCCACCTCAACATCTGGAAGGTTTCGATTGACGGCGGCGAGCCTCAGCAAGTGACAGACAAGCCCGCGATGCACCCTGCCCTCTCGCCCACGCAAGGCTTGATTGCCTGCTGGTACAGCGAAGACATGGAAGGCACGCGCTGGCGCATCGCCATCCTTCCGGCTGGCGGAGGTGCGCCACTCAAATTGTTCGACGCGCCGCCAACCCTCCCGATTGACAGCACGCTTCGCTGGACTGCGGACGAGCGCGCGATCACTTACGTTGATAACCGCGAAGGCGTCTCTAATGTCTGGAGCCAATCGCTTGACGGCGGCCCGCCCAGACAAGTGACCAACTTCAAGAGCAATCAAATCTATTCCTTCGACTGGTCGCGCGATGGCCGTCTGGTCCTCTCGCGCGGACTCAAGACCAACGATGTCGTCCTCATCAACGACACCGGAAAATCTTCAGGCGAATAGCATGGGTGAAGAAGGCAAGTAAACTTAGCATCATAGAAGCAAGACCGCCGCGCCTATGGGAGGTTGCGGCCTACCGGCGTAGCGGTCTTGCGCGCCACACAGCTTGTCGCCCTCTACAATCCAAGCGTGCAGCCAACTGGGAGCGCACCTGCCCGTCGCACTTCCAAGCCTACGAGCGACGAGCAGTAGCTTTGCCCCGTCTCTTTCCTGAGCGTGAGACGTGCAGCGTGACCTGGCCCGCAGGAGTGAGCCGAAAGATGAGGTAATCTGCGGGTCGTGCGCCCATCACTCTAATGAGAGGAGCGGGGACTTTGGCGCGTGAGAGACCCTGATCGTCTATCACTTTAGCCTGATATTGAGTCTTGATACTTTTTCTCATGCTTTGCTGCATCCTTTGTGATGTGAAGATGTGCGCTCTTTGGTAAGATGAGCGCGGTCTGGTTTTTGAAAACACGGTAACGGCACATGCGTCGCTCACGCCTCAAATTGAAGTAATGAGCATCGCCGTTCTGAATGAAAGGTTCATTCTCACGGCGAACAAGTTGAGCGGGCAGATATTATTACCGTCTGGTAATAAAAGCAAGCTAAATGTGTCTGTCGCCTCATCGGGAGGAAACTCTTGATGGGTGGCGGAGCACGCATGAAGCAGGAACGCTTAGCCGAAAAGCTGTTACAGATTCGGCTTGCTTTGGGGCTATCTCAAAGCGAACTGCTCAAGCGTCTCGGAGTTGAAGACCTTATTGTGTATAACCAGATTTCGAGATATGAGAATGGGAAACGAGAGCCGCCGCTCAAGATACTTCTGGCTTATGCAAGAGTGGCGAATGTCAGCACAGACGTTTTGATTGATGATGAGTTGGACTTACCTGCCAGATTACCTAGCAAGGCGAAACATTCTCGTTAAACGGTAACTGCCAATGCGTCGCTCACGCCTCAAATTGAATTTTGATCTAGCTGAATCATCGTCCCTGATTTAATCCTGCTCACCACAAAGCTTGTCTTATAACGTCTGACGTTCGGGTTCTCGATAAAGAGTTTCCGGGTGAAAGTCTCGTACTCCTGCATGTCTCTGGCTGTGATAATAACGATAAAGTCGTCATCTCCCGCCACGTCGTAACACTGCATCACTTCGGGCGTCGTGAGCATTAACTCTTTAAACTCTGCGAGCGATTGCAGGAGCGGACGCTCTTTATCGAGTATGACTCCGACGATGGCTGTCAGTTTGCGCCCCGTAGCTTCCGGCGAAACGATTGCCACGTCGGCTTCGATGATGCCATCTTCACGCAGACGCTTGAGCCTGCGCTGGACCGCCGAAGGAGAGAGGCCCACTTCGTCAGCAATCTTTTCCGTCGGCAGGCGATTGTCGCGCTGAACGATGTTGAGAATTTTAACGTCGAATGAATCCATATCCCTCATGCTCCGCAGGTTTCCGTCACAACAGAAACATTAATAGCATGAATCCCGCGCTAAACTATCAAATTTAGATGAATTTAACAGCCCCGTGCGTGCTACGCTTGAGCGGCACACGCGAGCGCGTCAGCGAATTTCCGTCTAAGAGGAAGCGCATCTTTCAAATGAAGTACACGAAATTTGTTTGCTGCTTAATTGCCCTCTGTCTTCTTCTGACACCCTTCAAAGCTTTCTCCCAAAAAACTGCCGACGCAGACATCGCAGGCGTCTGGGGCGGCGAGCGCACGTTCGGGCCGGAGGTTCGCGGCGAACTCACAATCACGAAGCAGGGCGCAGAGTGGCGCGCATCTATCGCAGGGTTTGATGCGCCCGCGCGTTTCGACAAAGGCGCGATAACTTTTTCTTTAGCAGCGAATCGCGGAGAGTTTCGCGGCTGGATAAACAGGGACGCGACGGGAATCACGGGACATTGGATTCAGCCGCCGACCGCCCTGAGTGGAAGCCGCTACGCAACGCCCGTTGAGTTGAAGGCAGTTCAGAATAATGTCTGGCGCGGACAGGTCGCGCCGCTTGAAGACCGCGCCACTCTCTACCTTGTGATACAGCAACAGACTGACGGCTCTTACAAAGCCTTCATTCGCAACCCTGAGCGAAACGTCGGAATCTTCATGAGGTTCGAGAGCGTTGCGCGCGAAGGCAACCT
Source organism: Pyrinomonadaceae bacterium (assembly GCA_049593215.1). Lineage (GTDB taxonomy): Bacteria > Acidobacteriota > Blastocatellia > Pyrinomonadales > Pyrinomonadaceae > JBAWGU01. The sequence goes on along the minus strand of JBAWGU010000292.1, from coordinate 1,432 downwards.
GATTCACTTTAAGGGTCAAAATAATAATGAGCTAATCGGAAAACTCGACAGCGCGAACGGCATCCTTTCCATCTTCGTTCCACGTTTCTCCACCACATTCGACTTGACGCGGCGCAAACGAGATGAAGCCGCAGGCTTTTACCCGCGCACGCCTGAAGCCGTTTCCTACATTTACCAGAAGCCGCTCGCTGAAGGTGACGGTTGGACCACAGCTTCACTCGCAGACGTGGGCCTCGATTCCAAACCTCTCTCGTCGCTCGTCCAGAGCATTCTACAGACGAAGACGGACGCGCTCGCGACGCCCTACCTTCAAGGGCTTCTCATCGCGCGTCACGGCAAGCTTGCGCTCGAAGAATATTTTTATGGCTTTCACAAAGATCGTCTGCACGATACACGGTCTGCCGGAAAGAGCTTGACCTCAACGCTTGTCGGAATCGCGATTGATAAAGGCGCGCGGTTTGATGTCACAACGCCTGTCTATACGCTCTTTCCTAACTACACGAGTTTCGCGCATGATGACCCGCGCAAGCGTAAGCTGACCGTAGAGCATCTGCTAACCATGTCTTCGGGCTACGACTGTGACGACAGTAATAGCTCCACGCCCGGCAACGAAGACCTGATGAATAATCAAACGGAGCAGCCGGACTTTTACAAGTACACGCTCGACTTGCCGATGGTACGCAATCCCGGCGAGCGTGCAGTCTATTGCTCGGCAGGCATCAATCTTCTCGGCGGCATCGTGACCAACGCGACCGGAAAATGGCTGCCCGATTTTCTCTATGAAAACTTTGCGCGCCCGATGGACATTCATCGTTATCACGTGAACCTGACGCCTACGGGCAATGGCTACGGCGCGGGTGGAATCTATTTGCGCCCGCGTGATTTCATGAAATTAGGACAGCTTTTTCTTGCGGGCGGGCGTTGGAACGGGCGACAGGTTGTGAGCCACAAGTGGGTTGAACGCGCGACGCGGCCTTACCTGAACATCAACAGCGAGAATAAGTATGGCTACGCGTGGTGGATTAAAGATTATAGTGTTGGCGGCAAGACCTATCGCGCCTTCTATGCTGCTGGCAACGGCGGACAGTTTGTGATTGTGATTCCTGAGCTTGATCTGGTTGTGATGTTTACCGGCGGCAACTACAGCAACGGCGCTGTCTCTAACAAATGGCGCGACGAACTCGTGCCGCAATTCATCATCCCATCAGTCATTAGCAAACAGTAGGGGCAGGGACAAGTCCTCGGCCCGCACGATTCACAGCAGATTCAAACAGGATGGACAGGATAGACAGGATACAGAATTAACTCATTGGCTCATTGGTTCATTGATTCAATGAGAAAATGAAAAAATGAATCTATCTCCTCTTATCCTATCTATCCTGTCCATCCTGTTAATTATTCTTTTTGCTAAAATGCGGGCAGGGACAAGCCC
>JBAWGU010000291.1:0-2118 GCA_049593215.1 Pyrinomonadaceae bacterium | reverse complement strand
AGAATAGGATACAGTTTGAGGGAGTCCATTGCTTGACGCTCCTAAAAGTTAAGTTGACCTGAACAATCAACTTATAGCGCAAGTGATGGACTTCCTTCTATTCTTCTCCAAAGTGATAAGCGGTCAGACCCGAAAAACGTTGACAGTCATGCCAGCACCAATGTAGGATGCCCCGCGCTCAAACGTGGAATGCCTTGACGCTGGTCATTCTTTCGCAAGTTAGTAACCAATAGTGCTAGTTGTTTTATTGGGGTTTTGCCCCTTTCGGTTTGCTGATGCTGAGATTCCAGCATCGCTTCTTTGCCAAAATCGCTGAAAGTGGACTACGCGCACCTAAATCTGCTCTGTTTCGTAGGTCAAGTGGAGCGCAAAGCCCAAAAATCGGCCACACCAACTAGCACCCTTGGTTGGTAACTCTGCACGTCACCTCATATACCGACTTACACATGTATTCAGTTATGGATACTGAGTCCTATCCCGGCATTTGGTTTCTACTATTTTTGGCTCTAGGAGTCGCACTGGTAGCAGTCTGGGCCCGTTTCCGCTGGTCGAGGCTGAAGCCCGAGTTGTTTCCGCCGACTGAACAGGTGGGGGCGGACGAAGATGAGTCCACGGTCAAGCACAAGAGCACGAGTTTGGATCCATGGCTTAAAAACGTGCCGGGGCTCTTGATGGGCGTTCAGCGAGCGTTGGAAAGAGAGAAGACACCCGAGGCGCAAACATTGCTCGAAGCGGCCCGCAAACTGGAAGAGGCAGCGCCCGAGTTTCCCTCGGCCGTACGGTCGGTGGTTGTCAAGGCCATCGAGTCGGGCGACCTGAGTTCGCTTCTGGTCGGCAGGCGGGGTCTCTACGCTTACGTCGTCGCCTTCCCCAACCGCCATGAGCACCCACACCTGCTCCGCAGGTACGCGTCCTTCTCGGAGGGGTGGGCCGAACACGCCGAACTGGTCAGGGCTTCGCTCGCATCGAGCGGTTCCTTCTCCGCCATGACCGCCTACCTCTTCTTTCTAAGCCCTGACGTGAAAGACGGCATCCTCCTCGTGTCTTACGCGTCACCGGAGTTGATGCTCGTGCCGAGCCGACTGTTACAAGGGACACAGTCGAAAGGCGTCGCCTGCAAGGCAGTGGACGCCGCGATAGAATTCAAGATGTCAGATTGACGGGCAGGAGGTCAGGGGTCATGCGGGCGACTATCGACTACGGCATCGACTTGGGGACCACTAACTCCGCCATCGCGAGGCAAGACGGGCTGACGACGGAGGTTCTGGACGGCGGCGACGGCCTGCTGACACCCTCCGTCGTTCACGTCGACGCCGAAGGCGTCCCGCAAGTCGGCGTCCGCGCGCTGGAGCGACGCTCCTCCGACCCCGCCAACACCGCGACCGAGTTCAAACGCCTGATGGGTACGGCGAACCTCATCGCCTTCCCTGCTTCGGGGCACAGCCTTTCGCCCGTGCAACTCTCCGCGGAAGTCCTGAAACACCTGCTCATGCGGGCGCGGCGGTGCGAGGGTGACGATGTTGAGGCGGCGGTCATCACCGTGCCAGCCATGTTTCAACTGCCGCAGTGCGAGGCCACAAGACAGGCCGCCGAATTGTCGGGACTGAAGTACGCGCCACTCCTGCAAGAACCGATCGCAGCCGCCATCGCCAGCGTCGGCAGCGCCGAACTCCGCGAAGGCAACTGGCTCATCTATGACCTCGGGGGCGGCACCTTCGACGTGTCGCTGGTCAGGGCAAGGGCCGGGCGACTCACGGTGCTCGACCACGATGGCGACAATCACCTTGGCGGGAAGGACTTCGACCGCATCCTCGCGCGGCACGCCGCCGACATGGTGCGCTCCGCGCCGGGCGGCGAAGTCTTCCGACGCACAGATACGTCCCTCGCCCCGGCCTTCGAACGGCTGAGGGTTGAGGCCGAGCGCGTGCGGATGGCCCTGTCAGACAAGGAGCAGGAGGAGTTCAATGTTGAGCAACTCGCAGAGCGTAACGGCGACGGCGGCTGGCTGAGCGTCCGGTTCACACTCCAACGCGCGGAGTTGGAGACTTTGATCGGCCCGACCATCTCGCGGACAGTCGCGCTTTGCCGGCAGATGCTCGGCCGCTACGGCCTGCGCCC
>JBAWGU010000290.1:0-4566 GCA_049593215.1 Pyrinomonadaceae bacterium | reverse complement strand
TCTGACGACGGCAAGGCTTCACCGATTGTCCACGTGCCGTCAAAGCTCGCTGGCCTGCCCCTTTCATCTTTGCGTTGAAGAGAGTAGATGATCGTCTCTTCCTGTTGCTCTAAAGAAATCTCCGCGTTGAAGTACGGCAGATGATAGAAGGTGCGCGCGCCCCAGACAGCGAGCGTGCTGTTGGCATCGAGCGAAAAGAACCAGACGCCCGGCACGCCCCTGTAATGCACATAGGTGCGCACGTTCAACTCGTGCAGCTCGCTCAGGATGGGCATGGGCGGCGTAAATGTAGGCCGCACGCCCCACATCGTAAACGGAATGATGCCTATCCATGCGCTGCCGTCGTAAAGGTCTATGGTCAACCCTTCAGGAATTAAAGGACGCAGCAAGTCTTCGCTGATAGGCCAGTGCATGAAGAGCAGCTTGCCCCAGTTCTGGTGCATGATAGGCACGCCGTCGGGACGCTCGCGTATCGAAAGCCGATCAATTTCAAACGCCATAGTTCTTAATCGTAGGGGCAGGGGCAAGTCCTGCGGCCCGTCTGTTGCTCAAACAATAAATTAACAGGATGGACAGGATGAACAGGATAAAAGAAATGCTGAACGCGAAACGATGAATGATGAAGAGAAAGCTTTTTGTCTTTCATTCCGCATTCATCGTTCATCATTCATCGTTTCTTCTTTATCCTGTCTATCCTGTCCATCCTGTTTGAATTCTTCTGTGGATTGAGCGGGCTGCGGACTTGCCCTACCCCTACACTCTTTATTTTAGGTGTTTATCGAACCAGCCCAGGACGGTGTTGTACCAGAGTTCCGAGTTCTGCGGCTTGAGAATCCAGTGGCCCTCGTCCGGGAAGAAGAGGAGTTTGGATTCGACGCCTTGAAGTTGCAGGGCTGTGAAAAGTTGCAGGCCCTCGCCGTAAGGCACGCGGAAATCTTGCTCGCCGTGCGTGACGAGAAGCGGCGTCTTGAAATTTCTGACGTACATGTGCGGAGAGAAGCGTTCGTACATCGCAGGATTGGTCCAGGGCGTGCCCTTGAATTCCCATTCGGGAAACCAGAGTTCTTCCGTGACGCCGAACATGCTCGTCAGATTATAGACGCCAGCGTGCGAGACTAAGGCTTTGAAACGAAAACGCGGGTCGTTGTTGTGGCCTTCGATCCAATCAACCATGTAGCCGCCGAAGCTGCCGCCAGCCGCGCCGATGTTGTTGCTGTCAACGTAGCCCTTAGAGATGACGTAGGCCACGCCGTTCATAATGTCCGTGTAAGCTTTGCCGCCCCAGTCGCCGGAGATTTCTTCGACGAAGCGTTGCCCGTAGCCCGTTGAGCCGCGCGGGTTCGGCATAAAGACGACGTAGCCCGCGTTGGCAAAGACCTGCGGGTTCCAGCGATAGCCCCAGTTGTTGCTCCATGCCCCTTGCGGCCCGCCATGAATCAGGACAAGCAAGGGCCAACGCTTCTTCGTCGAAAAGTTTGAAGGCTTGACGATAAAGCCATTCACCGTTGCGCCCGCGCCGCCTGTCCAATTCACCTCTTCTGCGTGCTGCAAGTTAAACTGGCGGATGTAGGCGTCATTGGCATGTGAAAGCGGTATGGTCGCGCCCTCATTTAATGCGTAAATTTCGTTCGGATGGTCGGCGGTGTTGTACGAAAAGACCAGAGCCTTGCCGTCGCGCGAAATTTGCACATCGTCGTAAGAACCGTCGCCCATGATCTTCTTGATTGCGCCGCCGCTTGCCGGGACGGAGTAGAACGGGTGCTGACCTGCTTCTTCCGCAGTGAAGTAGATAGTCTGGCCGTCGGAAGTAAACGTGATGCTGTCAACTGATGAATCGAGACGCTCTGAGATGGAACGTGATTGTTTCGTCCTGCGGTCGTAGAGCATCAGACGCCAGCGATCACTCTCGTAGCCTGCGCGCAGTTGCGAACGATAGGCGATGAATCTTCCGTCGGGCGAATACACAGGCGATTGGTCTGCGCCTTGAGCCGTTGTGATGCGACGCGGTGTGCCGCCGCCAACAGGCACGATGAAGAGATCGCTGTTGGTTGACGTGGCCTCAACCTTATCCGTGTTGCGCGAGAAGGCAAGCTCTTTCGAGTCGGGCGAGAAAGCGTATTCGGGTGGGCCGCCAAGACTAAATGGAGGCGCGTCGAAATCTCCGGGCGTGACGTCTTTGGCTTCGCCGCCCGCGCTTGAGACGATGAAGACGTGCGTGCGCTTGCCTTCCTTCCAAGCGGTCCAGTGTCGGAAGAGTAAGCGGTCAACCGTGTGCGCTTTGACTTTACTGTTCTCCGCAGCCTCTTCGCGCTCTTTGTTGCAAGCGTCCGTTGTGCATTCGGGATAAACGTCTGAAGAGAAGGCGAGCATCTTGCCGTCAGGCGACCAGACGGGATCGCCCGCGCCCGTCGAGATGTTTGTGACCTTCTTAATCTCGCCGCTCGAAACGTCCATCATCCAGATTTGCTGCGCGCCATCGCGCGCGGAGACGAAAGCGAGTTTGTCCCCGACAGGGGACCAGCGAGGGCTACTGGAAGAATGTTCGTCATTGGTCAACTGTCGCGGCTCGCCGCCCGTGATAGGCACAAGATAGATTTGCGTGCGCCCGCGATTCGCGGCCTTGTCTATGTCGTTGATGGTGAAGGCGACCATGCGCCCGTCGGGCGAGAGTTGCGGGTCGCCCACGCGTCTGACTTTGAGCAGATCGTTGATGGTGAATCGTCGCCCCTCCTGAGCCATCACGGACAGGAACGCGAACACAACAACAATCGTTGAGATGACAATACGCTTCATACGAGTCCTCTCGAATTTCTATTTGTTAGGGATGTTGGAAAGCATTTCTATTATCACACTAAACGCCGTTGCGCGCATCCTTTAATTAAGGGTCCATTTATTCTTGAAGATAATGCAACGAGCGATTCACCGCAGAGGCGCAGAGACACTCGCAGAGGAAGCGCAGAGAGTTGAATGCCCCTCAACTTCTCTGCGTAAACTCTGCGTGCCTGCTCCGCGCCTCTGCGGTGAGTAGCGTGTACGCATAAGCTCAAGAATGGATAACCCTCATCTTTTAATTTCGCGCGAAATCTTCGCAAGACGACTTATAATGTGAGCGCGGTTTCCAAATTCCGCTTTAAGAAGACGCGGGAGGCGTTTGATTGCTGAGAAGAATCCTAACGGCTGTGCTGAGTCTCACGCTCCGCATCTTTTTTCGGCGCATCGAGGTCAACGGCCTTGAGCATGTGCCGTTGACGGAGCCTGTCATCTTCGTCTTGAACCATCCGAACGCACTGGTTGATCCTATCTTCCTGCTGTGCCTTGCGCCGCGCAAAGTTTCGTTTCTAGCCAAAGCTCCGCTCTTTCGTATGCCCGTCATCGGCTACCTCGTGCGCGCGATGGATGCGCTGCCCGTCTATCGCAAACAGGACGCGGGCGAAGACACTTCCAGAAACCGCGAGACGTTTGAGATGGCGCGCGCTCTGCTCAAGCGCGGCGGGACCATTGCCATCTGTCCCGAAGGCGTCTCGCACGACGAGCCGCGACTGCGCCCGCTCAAAACCGGCGCGGCGAGAATTGCGCTGAGCGCAGAATCTTCCGGCAAGCCGCTCGGTCTCAAGATCGTTCCGGCGGGTCTCTACTACACTGCAAAGAAAAGTTTTCGCAGCTCTGCCTTGCTCCACTTCGGCGCACCGCTTGCCGTTGAGCCTGTCGCGCTGGACGAGAACGGAGAGCCTGCGCGCGCGTCGGTTCGCGCGCTCTCTGATCGCATAGAGTGTGCGCTGCGACTGGTGATGCTCGACGCGCAGCATGAGGAAGCTCTACAGACCATCAGCCGGGCGGAGAGGATTTTTTCTTCTTCAGAGGAACAGAGCGCGGGCACGGAGCAGACGCTCACGCGCGAGCTGCGTTTGCGCAGAAGATTCGTTGAGGGTTACGCATGGCTGCTCGCACGCGCGCCTGAGCGTCTCGCCGAGCTGGATGCCCGGATGCGGCGTTACGAAGCGGAATTAAGACAGGCAGGCGTTGACCCTGAAGACCTCTCCGCGCCGCTCTCTTCAAAGTTTCAGATAGCAGGCCATCTCATCTCGCGGCTGCTGCTCTTTCTGTTGCTCTTTCCCTTTGCCAACTTCGGACTGTTGATACATTTCCCGGCTTATAAGCTCGCGGGCTACTTCGCCGTGCGCTTCTCCGCTAACTCCGACGACGTAGTTTCCACGATCAAGATTATCGCGGCGATGCTGCTCTTTCCTTTGACGTGGATGACGATTGCGCTCCTGTGTTATTTCAGGTTTGGGTGGCTGCTTGCCGCCGTTGCGCTCCTCTTCATGCCGTTCGCAGGCTACGCCGCCGTGCGCTTCAACGAAAAGTTTGATCAATTTATCGGCGGCGCGCGCGCCGTAGTTTATTTCATCACACGCCGCCGCTTCTTCCTGCAATTACTTGCAGAGCGCAACGCCATACGCAAAGAGATTCTCACGCTTGTAGATGAAGCCGCGCGTGAAGCGAGTTGAGTTCCTGCCTAACTTCAAAACAGTTCGCGCAAAGGCGCAAAGACGCAAAGGAAAGCAC
>JBAWGU010000289.1:0-10965 GCA_049593215.1 Pyrinomonadaceae bacterium | reverse complement strand
CTTCGCGTTCTTCTTTGCGTCTTTGCGCCTTTGCGTGAAATCTCTTGTTCCACTAAGTTATGCTTTCAAAGGACCGCAAAGAAACTGGAGAAGAGAAGTGAGACGCAGCGTGATCGCAGCCGTTGATGATATGTTCTTTGCCTCGAAGATTCGTGTGACGGCTGAGCATCTGGGCGTTGACGTTCAGTTCGCGCGCAGCGCCGAAATGGTTATCGAAGCCGCGCGAGAGTCAGAGCCTGCGCTTGTCATCATTGATCTACATTCCAAACGTCTTGACCCATTTGCCCTCGCCGCAGAATTGAAAGCCGGGGCAGGGCTGAGCAAAGTTCGCCTCATAGGTTTCTTCTCTCACGTGCAAACTGAGCTACAACGCCGCGCAAAAGAGGCTGGCTTTGATAGCGTGCTGCCGCGCTCCGCTTTCACCAAACAACTTGCAGAGATTTTGCGGGGCAGCGAAGAATAGTCAGGCGCGGAGTTTTGCAGGGTTGAAGCGTCGCAGCCGCAAGCTGTTGGCGACTACGGAAACGCTTGAGAGAGACATGGCTGCGCTCGCAATGACAGGAGAGAGGAGCCAGCCTGTGAGCGGATAGAGCAGTCCGGCGGCGATGGGAATCCCAATGACGTTGTAGAAGAAGGCCCAGAAAAGATTTTGCCTGATTGTGCGAATCGTCGCGCGAGAGAGCGCGATGCTGGTGACAACGCCGCGCAAATCGCCTCTGATGAGCGTGATGTCGGAAGCTTCTATGGCGACATCCGTGCCTGTGCCGATGCTGATGCCGACATCCGCCTGCGCCAGAGCGGGAGCATCGTTGATGCCGTCACCAACCATGCCGACAATTCTTTTCTCTTCCTGCTGAAGCCGCTTAATCTCCGCCGCTTTGCCTTCGGGCAAGACTCCCGCAAGCACGCGACGGATGCCAACCTCTTTCGCAACAGCTTCAGCCGTGCGCAGGTTATCGCCCGTAATCATCACAACTTCAAGACCAAGTTGATGCAAGGCCGCGACGGCCTCTTTCGATTCCGGCTTAATTTTGTCAGCCACCGCGACAAGCCCTGCGAACCGGCCATCGAGCGCAACAAACATCGGCGTCTTGCCTTCAGCCGCCAGCCTGTCAGCGCGCTCCGCGAAGCCGTCCAACTCGACGTGACGCTCGCTCATCAGTTTCAGATTGCCGAGCAGCAAACTGTGTCCTTCAACTTCCGCATCAATGCCGAGACCTGCGACGGCATTGAATTTAGAAACATCTGTGAGACGAATGCCGCGCGCCTTTGCGCCTTCGACAATCGCTTCGCCAAGCGGATGCTCGCTCGCGCGCTCCGCCGTTGCGACAAGTCGCAGCAGTTCTTCCGACTTCAAACTGTCAACTGAAACAACGTCTGTCAGAGTGGGCTTGCCAGCCGTAATCGTGCCCGTTTTGTCCAGCACGATTGTGTTCATGCGATGCGCCATCTCAAGCGACTCGCCGCCTTTGATGAGCACGCCGTTTTCTGCGCCGCGACCTGTGCCGACCAGAATCGCAGTCGGCGTGGCGAGACCGAGCGCGCAAGGGCAGGCGATGATGAGCACGGAAACGAAATTGACGAGAGCCATCGTGAAGCGCACATCCACAGGCGCGGCGATGAACCAGATGACGAAAGTTGCGATGGCGATGCAGATGACAATGGGAGTGAAGATGCCGCTAATGACATCAGCCATGCGCGCAATAGGAGCTTTCGCGCCCTGCGCATCGTGGACCATTTTAACGATCTGTTGCAGCGCAGTATCTTTGCCAACTTTCGTCGCGCGAAAACGAAACGCGCCCGTCTTGTTAATGGTCGCGCCAAAGACTTCATCGCCTGCCGTCTTCTCAACAGGCAAACTCTCGCCCGTCAGCATCGCTTCATCAACCGAGGACGCGCCGTCAACAATCACTCCGTCAACAGGAATCTTTTCGCCGGGCCTGACCAGCACAATGTCTTCGGCCACAACCTCTTCGACAGGAATATCCGTCTCGCGCCCTCCGCGAAAGACGCGCGCCGTCTTCGCCTGCAAACTCATCAGCCTGCGAATCGCATCGCTCGTTCTTCCTTTCGCGCGCGATTCGAGCAGCCTGCCGAGAAGTATGAGCGCGATGATGACGCTGGCCGCTTCAAAATAGACGGGAGCCATCTGCGCGCTCGCCATGCCGGGCATATCAGGCATGACGTTTTTGCCTGTTGTGTTGATGAAGAAATTGGGAGCGATGGTCGCGGCGACGGAGTAGAGATAGGCCGTGCCTGTGCCGACGGCGATCAGCGTGTTCATGTCTGCCGCGCGATGACGAAACGCCGCCCACGCGCCGCGATAAAATTGCCAGCCGGAGTAAAAAACAACGGGCGTCGTCAAAGCAAACTGTAACCATTCCACGCCCGCGAAATTCAGAAACGCGATTGTGCCATGCGACATTGCAATGACGAGCACAGGCAATGAGAGCGCAGCCGCAACTAAAAATTTTCTTTTCAGCTCATTGTACTCAGCCGCGCGCGCCGCGCTCTCGGAATCTTCTGCCGCTTCGCCTGTTCCGCTTCCTGAAATTTCGCGCACGCGATAGCCAAACTCTTCGATAGCGCTGCGAATCGTTTTAACTTCAGTTGCGCCCGGCAGGTATTCGACGCGCACCTCCATCGTGCCGAGATTGAAGGAAGCAGACACAACTCCGCGCAGTGAGTTGAGATGATTTTCAAGCGGCTGGCTCGAACCTGAAGGGCGTGCAGAATCATCAACGATGAAATCAGCGCGAGCCGTGCCGGATGTTCCGTAACCAACATCCTTCACTGTCTCAATCAACGCGCCCACACCTGTTCGCTGCGGGTCGTATTCAACAGACGCGCGCGATGTTGCGAAATTGACTCTGGCCTGATGAACTCCCTCTGCCTTCGACAGCCTGCGCTCGATGCGGCGCGCACACGCGGCGCAAGTCATGCCCGTAATCGGCAGCTCAATACGCTCGCAAACTTCATCTGAAACTGCTTGTTCCGGCTTTGATGACACTTCCACCCTTTTAACTCACAGGCGCGGGCGCAATCACTTCATGGATAGCTCTGACTTCATCAATCAGTTGATCGTACTGCTCAATCGTCAAAGCCTGCGCGCCGTCTGAGAGCGCGCGTTCAGGTTGATCGTGAACTTCTACGATGAGACCGTCTGCGCCGACGGCGACGCCTGCGCGTGCGAGCGGCGTGACCATGTAGTTCTTGCCCGTGCCGTGCGAAGGGTCAACGATGACAGGCAGGTGAGAGAGCCTGCGCACAGCCGGAATCGCGGCGAGGTCCAGAGTATTGCGCGTGTGCTGCGCAAAGGTGCGCACGCCGCGTTCACACAAAACGAGCTGGTAATTTCCTTCAGCCATGATGTATTCGGCGGCGAGCAGCCATTCGTCTAGCGTCGCCGCAAGGCCGCGTTTGAGAAGTACGGGAAGATGCGAGCGGCCCGCGCGACGCAGCAGCGAAAAATTCTGCATGTTGCGCGCACCGAGTTGAATCATGTCGCCGTACTTCTCTACGAGATCAACGCTCGCTTCGTCCACAGCCTCCGTCACAATCTTCAGGCCATAGACCTCGCGTATGTCCGCCATAATCTTCAAACCCTCTTCGCCTAAGCCCTGAAAAGCGTATGGCGAAGTTCGCGGCTTGAAAGCTCCGCCGCGAAAGAAACGCGCGCCGCTTCTGCGCACGGCTTCTGCGACGGCAAAAGCCTGCGCGCGGCTCTCTATGGCGCAAGGGCCAGCGATGATGGCGAGTTCATCACCGCCAATCGTGGCGTCGCCGACGCGAACGATTGTCTTTTCAGGGCGCAGGTCGAGCGAGATTAATTTGTAAGGCTTGCTGACGCGAATGGCTTCGGCGACGCCCGGCATGGTCTCGAAGTGTGAAGCGTCAACCGCGCCCTGATTGCCTGTGATGCCGATGGCCGTGCGTGTTGCGCCGGGCATCGGGTGGGCTTTGAATCCAAGTTCCTCAACGACGCTCACAACGGCTGCGATGTCGCTTTCCGTCGCGTCGGGTTTCATCACGATGAGCATGAAATTCTCCAGACTGATTCTTAAATCGCCAATAGTGAATCGCAAAGTGCAAAACTCATACGGCTTCCTTGCTGCTTCCCGCGACCGAATCTATTCTCGATTCAACGTAAACTCAAATAAAATCGGACCTCAAAGTAGAGCACATCTAAAATGTTTGCAAAAGCAATGCCTCACATTCTTTCTGGGACTGTGATGCCAAGCATATTAAGCGCGGCGGTCAGTTGGCGGCGCGTGATGTCTGCGACGGCGACAAGCACGGCGCGGCGCGTCAAATCTTCTTCGGCAATGATGCGATGGCGATGATAGAAGAGATTGAAAGCCTTCGCCAGATTGAAAGTGTATTTGGCAAGCGTTGCGGGTTCGGCCTGCGCTACGCTCTGCTTGATAGTCTCTTCCAGCCTCGCAGCCAGAACTACGAGCGACCAGATTTCATCTCCGCTCTCGCCTTCGAGAACGCGAGTTACTTCCTGTCTCTCATCTTCCGATTTGTTCACGCTCTCAACAATCTTTTGTGCCGCAGCTTGCGCCTCAACATCTAACTTGCGAAAGATTGAGTTCGCCCTCACTGCCGCATACTGGCAATAAGGCCCTGTCTCGCCTTCAAATGAGAGAGCTTCTTTGAAATCAAAAGCGATGATAGAGCTGCGCGTAAATTTCAAAAGGAAATAGCGCAATGCGCCGACAGCGATGGCGTGCGCTGTTTCCTTTTTCTCTTCTGCCGAAAGATCAGGATGGCGAGTCTCGACCTCGCGCAACGCATCCGCTTCGAGGCGATTGATGAGGTCGTCAGCTTTGACGCCGAGACCTTTGCGCCCGCTCATCTCTATGTATGGACGCGCGCGGTCTTCATCGCTCAAGGCGATTCCAAGTTCTTCGGACGCAGCAGCCGTGAGCGCGACCATCTCGTAAGCCAGATGCACGCTCGCCGCCTCGCCGATTTCAGGAACAATCGCCGCGACGCCTTTGCGCACAATCTCCTGCGGGTAGGATTGGCGCGAATCAATCACGTTATAGACGGTCGCGCCGCCGCCGAAATGCGGGCGCGTCGAAACGCCTAAAAGCTCGCGCGTGACAGAATGCGTTGCGGCGTTCTCATCCGTCGTGGTCATCCAGACCGTGTGGCTGTCTTCGTAAGTACGAAAAGGTCTGTAATAAAAATCCAGACCGAGTTGGCCCAGCTTCCAGAGTTGATAAGCAATGTCTTTGCCCGTGTATGTGACTGTGCCGTTCGAGCGCACAATAATCTTGTCCGCTTCGTGCTCGTCCGTTCCCGTGTGCGACTCGAAGGGCATGACCCAACACCCGCGCGTGCGCCCTTCCGTGGACAAGTGTATGACGCCAGCCTCTTTCATCCGGGCAAAGGCGTGGTCCCAGAAATGCAGATGAAGAATCTCGGACTCGCGCGGCAGCACATCGTAACGAATGTCTAAACGCAACATCGTGTCGAGTATGCGCTCGACGTTGCGCGTGGCGACGTACTCTGCAATTTCGGTGGTCGGATTGTTGCCCGCTTCGATGGCGTGCAGGGTTTCTGTGCGAAGCTTCAAACGCTCCGCGTTCTGCTCGCCGTTCGGATCGTCATTGCGATAGAAGAGGCCGACGCGCGTGTAGAGGTCCCAGCAGTAATAATCGAACGGACGCTCCGTTGGAAGCGACTCGTCCAGCTTCCTTATATCTTCGAGCGTCATCTTCTCAAGATGAATGAAACCGACGACAACATCCGCCACCTGCACGCCCGTGTTGTCAATGTAGTTTTGCACTTCGACGCGCTCACCCGCAGCGCGCAGAATGCGCACAAACGTGTCGCCAAGAACAGAGTTGCGAACATGGCCGATGTGCGCGGCTTTGTTTGGATTGATGCTGGTGTGCTCGACCATGCGCTTGGGGCGCGGGTCTGAAAAGGAATCTTCAGCGTCAATCGCGGGCGCGCTCTCATGTGCGAATTGGGCCAGAAAATTTGCGCGGTCGAAAAAGAGATTGAGATAGCCTGCGCCTGCAACTTCGACGCGGGCGACCTCTGTTGTCGCTTCCAAAGCAGTCTTCAGTTGTTCTGCAATAGCACGCGGCGCGCGTTTCTCGCCTGTCTGTTGTTTGATACGTTTAGCTAACTCAAACGCGACCGGAAAAGCCAAATCGCCAAGCTCCGTTCGCGGCGGCACTTCCGCGCTTACCTGGTCCAACTCAATTCCAAATAGCTCCTGCGCAGAGGCGCGCACGCGCTCACGCAAAGATTCTTGCAGCTTTAAGAGACTCACCCTTAAGATTCTTCCTTCGTGCAGATAATCAACCGGAGACTGTGCGGCTGTGAAAGCAGAGAGTATAGCTTAGCGCGCCCGTGCGATGCTAATTCACTATCGTGATGTTGAAAGAGTTGGCATGACGAGCGACACATCAAAATACCTTGCAAATGTAGTGTGGTTGCTTTAGAAATCTAGGGTAGAATGTCGGTCGATACTTACCAAGAGCTTCTACTGACCAGAGGCTGATTAGATGGAGAAAAAATATCAAGTCTTTGTTAGCTCAACGTATCAAGACCTCATAGAAGAGCGGCAACATGTCATACATGCTCTGCTTGAGCTTGATTGCATTCCTTCCGGAATGGAGTTGTTTCCGGCGGCAGATGAGGATCAATGGTCTTTGATTAAAAGCGTCATTGATGATTGTGATTACTATCTGGTCATCATCGGCGGCAGATATGGCTCAACAGATTCTAATGGAAAAAGCTACACTCAATTGGAGTACGAGTATGCCATCTCGACGGGCAAGCCTGTGATTGGGTTTCTTCACGGCAGACCAAAGTCATTACCTCTGGATAAGACGGAAGAAATGAATGAAGGGAGAGCTAAATTAGAGGAGTTTCGATCTCTAGTTCGGAAGAAGCTATGCAAGTTCTGGACGACGCCCGATGAACTCCGTTCGATGGTTGCACCCAGTCTGATTTATTTGAAAAAGAGCAGACCTGCAAGAGGTTGGGTTCGCGCAAGTCTGCCGACAGACAAAGAATCTACACCGCAGTCAGATATAAAAGACCTCAGATTCGATGAGTCTTCAGGCGCAGCCCGTCAATGTCTTGAGAAAGCGCTTGGAGTGATTCTCAGCAACGCGTCTTTAGATTGGCCGAAGAGTCAAAGAATAAAGGTCAATGAGGACGGTTATTCGATAGAAATCGGAAAGTCAGCCCTCAACGTTCGCTTCGGTCAGATCGAGAGTTGTGAAGCTACAGACGAACACTGTGTCGTTGCGCTCCCCGCCAACGAGTTTTTTGACGACGAGTGCATACAGGACAAGAGAAGCGCGCTCGGTGCCTATATTCAACATGCCTTCCCTGATCGAATAACCGAAATACGAAAATTGATTGTTGAGCAACTAAAAGACTCACAGCCCTGCCAGGTGGAGAAAATCAAAGGACAATTACACAATTCCTTCGGCATCGCCAAGTGTGTTTACTTAAGAGGCCCCCTCTCTTCTAACAGAAAAATCATCATGGTGTCAGTAACCACTAAACGTGCGGGGCAACGTTTACAAACCGAACCTCATTTTTTATTCGAAGCTGTTAAGTCTATTACGCAGGTCATGAGCGACCATCGGCTTGAGGAGCTACATTTACCCCTAATGGGTTCAGGGCATGGCGGATTAGATAAAGTATTAGCTTTGCTGTACATGGTCTATGCGGTGCTGGAAATATTACATAACCCGTCGAAATATGAACTCAAGTCTGTTAATCTGGTCTTATTCAAAAGCAAGGAGAAGGTTGAACCGGAGATTCCAAAAGAGATTGTCGAGCGCGTTCTTTCTCTGGCCGTATCCACGTTTCGGTAATTTTGCAGATTGTGTAAGCATTAATCGTCAAGAAACATTTGATACAAGTATGACAACATCACACACTGATATGCGCGACAATAGATCTGAAAAGGAGCTTGTGGCCTTTTATCTGGGCCAGCTTCCAGACTCTAGCGGAAGAATGATAGAGGACATCTGGTCGAAGGATTACGATTGGCTTGAATACACGCATGATTATATTCAGTGGATTTTCCCACTAAAGACCAGAAGCCTCTATAATGCTTCTGCGCGTGTTCTGGATGAAGAAGTTATTCAAGCCTTCCGTTCATCCGACGAGCTAAAAGCGCGCTTAATCAGATCGCTCGGAGTGATGTTGAAGTTTTATGGATTTAAGCTCGCAGAGACAGAAGTTATAGGTGTAAAGATTATCAAATCTGACGAATATCAGGACAGGAAATCCAACTGGCTTTCCATAGGCAATCACAACTTCCTTCGTCTCACAAGAGTCTTGACGAGTTTGAGGACTTTAGGATTGGAAAATTATGCCCAAGCCCTCTTCATCTGCCTCGATCAGCTTTATGTAGAAGAGAAAAGCATCATCGGTGTGGAAACTTATAGCTACTGGAAAAATGCTGCCTGAAGGCTAATCTGTTTTGAGAAAAGTATCTTAAGAAAGATTCTTGGTCATCACTATTGAAATACAGGAAATTCCCTCTTTAAATCGTAGATTCCAGCCCGCCTATCCACTCGTGAGATTTCAAACGCAGCTAGAGCAGTATTATCTTTAAGGAAGAATGAAGACTCTTTATTTCGATTGTTATGCCGGGGCAAGCGGCGACATGATACTGGGCGCGCTCGTGGGCGCGGGAGCGGACGCGCGGCTTCTGGTTGAGCAACTCGCGCTGCTTGGCGTTTCCGGTTACGAAGTAGAGTTCAGCACAGTTGATCGTTCAGGCATCAGCGCGACACGCGCGCACGTTCGCACGACAGAAGAACGCGCGCACCGTCACCTCAGCCAAATTCTTGAGCTTATCAACGAATCGCACTTGAGCGAGAGCGTGAAGCGTCGGGCCTCGGAAATTTTCAAACGTCTGGGCGAAGCTGAGGCGCGTGTTCATAACATTCCGGTTGAGCGTGTGCATTTTCATGAAGTTGGCGCGCTCGATGCGATTATTGATGTGGTTGGAGCGTGCATCTGTTTTGAGCTGCTCGCCGTTGAGCGTTTCATCTCTTCGCCGCTTCATGTCGGGAGCGGGATGGTAGAGATGGAGCATGGGCGTTTCCCCGTTCCGCCTCCGGCGGTCGCAGAGCTTCTCAAAAATGCTCCTGTCTATTCTTCCGACATCAAGGGTGAACTCGTCACGCCGACGGGCGCGGCAATCATCTCTACGGTCTGCGAAGAGTTTGGCCCGTTGCCGTTGATGAAGATAGAGCGCACGGGCTACGGCGCAGGGAAGCGCGAGTATCAGAATTTTCCGAACGCGCTGAGAATTCTCGTGGGTGAAACGGAAGGAAGCGCAGGCTTCATAGACGAACGGCTTTGCGTCGTTGAGACGAACATTGACGATATGTCGCCGCAGGTTTTGGGCTACGTGATGGATAAAGCTTTTGAAGTCGGCGCGCTCGATTGCTACTTCACTGCCGTGCAGATGAAGAAGAGCCGGCCCGGCACGCTCGTCTCTATTCTCTGTCGCCCGGCGGATTTGGACTCAATGCGAGAGTTGCTTTTGACAGAGACGACGACGCTTGGCGTGCGTAGTTATGAAGTTGAGCGCCGCTCGCTTGAGCGAGAGATGGTGAGTGTCCTGACGCCTTACGGCGAAATTGATGTTAAAGTTGCTCGCATCAACGGACGCATCGTAAAGGCCATGCCGGAATACGAGCAGTGCCGCGCAGCCGCAGAAAAAAAAGGGGTCGCTTTGCTAGAGGTTGAGAGCGTTGCTATTAATTGTTTTAGATTAATTCAAGGCGAATCAGGAGATGAGGGGAGATAAAAAGCTTTTCCTTTGTGTCCCTTTGCGCAGTTTCTCTTTGCGCCCTTTGCGGTTAAGAAGTTTTTTAACGCAGAGGACGCAAAGAGTTTTCGCAAAGGACGCTAAGAAGAGCCTCTACATTGATTCGCCTCATGATAATTAATAGCGAAGAAGGGAAGTTTATAATGGGCGCAGATGATAACAGCCCACAATCGAATAATCCTCAAGGCAAGAAAGTTGATCTTGACTTGATTGCGCGGGGCGTTCGCATGATTCTTGAAGGCATCGGCGAAAATCCTGAGCGGCCCGGCTTGCAGGAAACGCCGCGTCGTGTCGCGGAGATGTATGCGGAGCTAACCGCAGGAATGCACGAAGACCCGAAGGCGCACGTTGCGCCTCTGCCCGGCGACAAGCATGACGAGATGGTGATTGTCAGAGACATCAGCATCGCTTCCATCTGCGAGCATCACCTCGCGCCGTTTGTGGGCAAGTGCCACATCGCCTACATCCCGCGCGCAGGCCGCATCGTCGGTCTCTCAAAGCTTGCGCGCCTCTCTGAAACTTTTGCGCGCCGCCTTCAGGTGCAGGAACGTTTGACGAGCGAGATTGCCAACACGCTTTATGAGAGCCTTGAGCCGCTCGGCGTGATGGTCGTGATCGAAGCAGAGCATACTTGCATGACTCTGCGCGGCGTCAAAAAATCGGGCGCAATCACTGTGACCTCGTGCGTGCTCGGCGGTTTCCGCAAAGACCCGCGCACGCGCGCAGAGGCGATGGCCCTGATTAAAGGCAGCCATTAGGGAGCGAGATTTGAGCGACTATCTGCCATTTTAAATTTGAGATTTGAGATTGCAGAATCAACTTGAAGAGTGGAAAACTATGAAGACACTCAGGCACATCACAACATTTCTTCTTATCATCGCTCTCTCTTCTCTTGCCATCTCGCAGCAGCGCAGAGGAGCAACGAGCGCGGCGAGAACGTATATGATTAGCGAGAACGCTTTGCGTGCTCACATTAAGTTTCTCTCGGATGATCTTTTGGAAGGTCGCGGGACAGGCGCGCGTGGTGGAGAGATTGCCGCCAAGTATATTGCCGAACAGTTTGAATCGCTCGGCCTGAGAGGCGCAGGTGAAAAGGGAAGTTTCTTTCAACCCGTCGCGCTCGTCGGAGT
>JBAWGU010000288.1:0-2639 GCA_049593215.1 Pyrinomonadaceae bacterium | reverse complement strand
TTTATTTCGATTTTCTCTCGCTGTAGATTGGCTCAAACGAGCGTGTAGTGTTTTCTGTGACGCTCTGTAAGGGTTCTGAAAGCAATCGCTCCTGTGCAGCATCAAGCTCCTGCGTCGCGTGCTCCTTCGGCAGCGCAGTGTCGCTCACTTCTCTAACGCGGCGACTGCGGCTCAACAGCATCCAGATGAAGATGGATTCAATCGCAATCATCATCAGAAAGATGAGCGCCGCGAAGGCGTTAATCAAACCCTCGTTGAGGCCGAAATTTTTCATCACTGCAATCAGGCCGATGACACATCCAACGCCGACGACGAAGATTGAGACTATTGCCCAGATGAGAGATTCAGGAAACAGCTCTGCCTGTCTGCTGACGCTCCCGCTTTTCGCCCCATTCAACTTTGCTCCGCAATGCTTACAGTAGGTCAGGCTCTGCGCGACAGCCACGCCGCAAGATGAACAATACACTCTACGTTACCTCCTCAACGCATTACGCTATTGCCAGCCGTTAAGTTCATCAAATGGTTTTTAACGGCAAGGGGCGAGCGTCTCTGCTCCAGCGCTAACCGTCAATAATCTCAGGCCAGAATTCGTCTTCTTCAATCTCTTCTTCAGTTAATTCCAGATGCTGCTCCGCCATCTCAAGCCTGCGGTTCTTAGTTGCCAACTCCTGCTCCGCTCTTCTCAGGCGAATCTCAAGCTCTTCAACGCGGCGGTTGTCGAAATGATGAACCGTGCGCACGAAGATCATGTAGAAGAAGAGCGTCGCGGCCCAGCAGGAGAGAGCCAGACCAATGATGATGAGCGCGTAGAGCATTGCTAGTTGACCGCTTCTCTGGTCGAGGTGTTGCGAGACATCTTAGCTTTGGCCTCTCATCTCGCGCAAGGCGCGCTTCTTTCAACCTCTGCGCTTCTTCCCGAAACCGAGATTGTGCGGAAAGGTCGGGCGCGGCGGAGGCGGAATGCGCGCAGCGTCTTCGGACGTGCGTGCGTGGCGGCGCGCGAGTTCCAGTTTGAGACTCTCTTCGCCGCGCTTCATGGAAAAGCGGTGGTTCGACTCGAAGATTGGCTTGAGCAGAAAAGTTAGCTTGCGCACGATGGGCTTGTTGGCAAAGACGCGCCAGTCGTAGATGACGTTGACAAAAGGGCCATCCTGCTCGAACGTCCAGATACCGATGCCTTCAAGATCGCCCGTCGCGTGAAGCGTGAAGCCGTGCGGGTAGTTTGTCTCGACCGTGCGAAAGTTGATACGCAAGGTATAAGGCATCCACCCTTTAGCGTGTAGCTCAATCACCTTGCCAAGTCCGTGCTCGCCGCCCGGCTCAAGCTCTTTGTAATCCAGATAGACGGAAGGCCACCAGCGCGTGAGACCCGCCGCGTCCTCTATGATGTCTGCGATCTCTCTGACATCGCCCTCGACCCGCCAGCGATCTACAAAATGATAATCTTTGTCACTCATAATTCAGTTCAGACTACAAACAGCAAAGATATTTTCAAGAAGACGCGATTATAAGATAGGAGTCAACATCTCCCCTGCACCTCACAACGAGAAGAATAATTAACAGGGATGGACAGGATAGACAGGATAAAGAAACGATGAGTGAGAAATGATGAATGATGAATGAAAGAAAAAGAGATTGTTATTCATCATTCATCGTTCCGCGTTCAGCATTTCTTTTATCCTGTCTATCCTGTTTGAATCTGCTTTGGGCATTCATAAAGTAAAGCCACGCAGCTCGTCCAGCGATGAATCGGCGATGATGCGGAAGACGTGCGGCCGACAGCCTGCTGGAAGTTCTCGCGCAGTCAGCGCATCTGTGATAACGAACGTGCTGGCTCTTAATCCCTTCTTCCAATAGGGTGTGCGCGCATCGCGGAAGTTGAGCGCGGCGGCGTCAATCCCTGCGGCGACCAGAACGATGCGCGCCCAGCGCAGGAATTCAGGCCAGCGCGACGCGACTACGATCAACTCATCGGGCGCGGGCCTTTGCTCTCCCTGAAGCGATTCGGGAACCGAGCGCGAATGAAGCAGTAGGCACGCAGCGTCTGAGGGCAGAGCCTTGCGCACACTCTCAGCCTGTCCGTACATAGCCACAGGCGCAGCACCCGTTAAGATGAAGGCATTCTCTAACTCTTTCAGCCCTACTTGATGAACACGCGCGCCCGTCGCTTCTTCAATCTCAGCCTTCAGGATGCGGCGCAACTCTTCATCAGGCTCTATCAGCAGGAAATGATCCGGCGTCTGGATTTCAAGCAGATGCTTGAGGCGCGTTTGAATCTCGCTTAAAGCGTAACCGCGAGCGCGCGCCATCTGTAAGAACGCCGCGATGAGATGGTCCAATTTGAGTTCGCCGTCAAACAACGCGCCGCCCGCGCGCTCACGCACATAGACGCCGCTGCCTTTGCGAAACTCGACCCAGCCGCGCCGCGCCAGCTCACGATACGTCGCGCTCACCGTGTTCGAGTGTATGCGAAAACGGCGAGCCAGTTCTCTCGTGCTTGGCAGCCGCTCGCCCACGCTCAAATCGCCGCTCACAATCCCCAGCATAAACTGCGTTGCAAGCTGCTCGCGCAACGGCACATCGCTTTTCTTAGAGAGCCAGAGACGCATAAGAACGGTAAATGGTAAATGGTAAATGGT
>JBAWGU010000287.1:0-4299 GCA_049593215.1 Pyrinomonadaceae bacterium | reverse complement strand
TCGTAGAAGCTCTGCTTGTAAGCATCAGACATCTTCTCCGCGACGAGGGGGAGATCGCTCATCACAGCGACCAGATAAACGCCGTCGTCCGTGGTGACGGTGTAAGCGTGCGTCGTCAAAGTGATTCCGGCTGAGACAGGCGTGCGCGCAACGCTCTCTTCGGGCTTGCTCGGCAACAGAACGCTGAAGGCATTGCCTGCGGGCGCAAACTTATTCCATCCTGCGGGGACGGGCAATTCGTCAACCGTAACGGAAGTGTTTGACGAAGGAGTCTCAGCGTGCTCGCCGTGTTGTTGCGCTCTCGTTTGAGTAAAGCTAACGGCGACGATAGCTGATAAGAACAGCAGACGAATATATGGGGAACGTGATTTCATTTTCAGACCTTTCTATAAGCTTGAGATTGTTTATCTTAATCCGCGCCCATCGCCTCCTGTTCCGGCGCGCGTTGCTTGAAGCGTTTTGGATAGAGCGGAAAGCGCGCGGCGAGTTCGCCCACCTGTTGTTGAACTTTGCGGCGCACCTCTTCCGATTCCGGTTCATTGATGACTGAAGCGATGAGACCTGCAATCTCACGCATCTCTGATTCACCCATGCCACGCGTCGTGAGCGCGGGCGTGCCGAGGCGTATGCCGGAAGCTGTGAAGGGCGAGTTGGTGTCAAACGGGATGGTGTTCTTGTTGACAGTGATGTGCGCGGCTTCGAGGGCTTTCTCTGCAACTTTGCCCGTGATGCCTTTGCCTCCGTTGAAAACGTCAATGAGCATCAGGTGATTGTCCGTGCCGCCTGAGACGAGACGCAGGCCATTCTCCTGCAACGCGCTCGCCAGAGCCTTCGCGTTCTTCAGAATGTTTTGCTGGTACTCTTTGAAGTCACTGCGTAACGCTTCGCCAAACGCGACGGCTTTCGCCGCGATGACGTGAACGAGCGGGCCGCCCTGCACGCCCGGAAAAAGTTTTCTATCAATCTCTTTCGCGTGCTCTTCTTTGCAGAGGATGAGACCGCCGCGAGGGCCGCGCAGAGTTTTGTGCGTGGTCGTCGTGACGTAATCCGCATGAGGCACCGGCGACGGATGAAGGCCAGCCGCGACAGGGCCAGCGATGTGCGCAATGTCCGCGAACATGCGCGCGCCAATGCTTCTGGCAATCTCGCCTATGCGCTCGAAGTTGATGATGCGCGGGTAAGCAGATGCGCCGCAGACGATCAGTTTCGGTTTAGCCTCTTCTGCGATACGTTGCATCTCGTCGTAATCAATCTGCTCCGTCTCGCGCGAGACGCCGTAGTCAGCCACCTTATAGCTGATGCCGGAAAAATTCATCGGATGCCCGTGCGTGAGATGGCCGCCGTGCGAGAGGTTCATGCCGAGGATTGTGTCGCCGTACTGAATCGCGGCCAAGTAGACAGCCATGTTCGCCTGCGCGCCGCTATGCGGCTGAACATTCGCGTGGTCCGCGCCAAAAATTTCTTTCGCGCGATCAATCGCAGTCTGCTCCACCACATCCGTAAACTCGCAGCCGCCGTAGTAACGCTTCTTCGGATAGCCTTCGGCATATTTATTCGTAAAGACGGAACCCAGCGCCTCAAGCACAGCCTCGCTCACAAAATTTTCGGAAGCAATAAGCTCAAGCCCTTCCGCCTGACGGCGAACTTCATCATCAATGGCGTTGCTAATCAAAGGATCAACTTCCGCAAGCGGCGCATTCAGTTTTTCATTCATCTCGATTCTCCGGCATTTGATTCTGCTTCATCTCTTTCGATCTGTGTAATCTTCTCAACGCGCGCGGCGTGGCGTCCGCCCTCAAATTTTGTGGCAAACCATGCGCGCACAATTTTTGGAATCTCCTGCGGCGGCGTGGTCCGCGCGCCGATGGCTAAGACATTGGCATCGTTGTGCTGGCGTGCAAGGCGCGCTGTCTCTTCAGACCACGCGACGGCTGCGCGCACGCCCGCGACTTTGTTCGCAGTGATCGCCATTCCTGTGCCTGAGCCGCAAACGAGCACGCCCTGTTCAGATTCTCCGCGCGCGACCGACTCCGCAACTTTGCGCGCGTAGTCAGGGTAATCAACGGACTCTTCAGAGACTGTGCCGAGGTCTTCAAACTCAACGCCGAGTTCCTCAAGCACCTTTTTCAAGCGTTCCTTTTCCGCGTAGCCCGCATGGTCACTTGCGAGTGCGATTTTCATCTTGAGCAAACCTCTGAGTTGTAATGAGCGGCAAGAAGAGATTGATGGTACATCACGCCTCTTTCCCCTGCAACCGAAAGGCAAGGACAAAGCGATTGACTCATTTGCTCATTGATTCATTGGCCCATTTCTTCATTGAGCCAATGAGTAAATGAGCAAATGGATCAATGAGTCAATCCCTTCGTTTGCTTTACGCGCCGCCCGTTTGCGAGAATGAGCAGTTGTTGAAAATATCTCTATCGAGGAGTGGTTCCGTTTAGCTTAACTCTTATGCGCTGGTCACAATATTTCATTCCGACACTTCGTGAAGACCCTGCCGACGCAGAGGTCGTCTCTCATAAACTTCTGCTGCGCGCAGGCATCATCCGCCAGCTCTCCGCAGGCATCTATTCCTACCTGCCGCTCGCGCAACGCATCGCCTTGAAAGTCATGCAAATCCTGCGTGAGGAGATGAACTCAATCGGCGGGCAAGAGTTCTTTCTGCCCGCGCTTCACCCTGCGGAGGTCTGGAAAGAGTCCGGACGCTGGGACGCGATTGGCGATGACATGTTTCGTCTCAAAGACCGCAGGGGCGCGGAGATGTGTCTGGGCATGACGCACGAAGAGATTGTTACGATGATTGCGCGCAACGAAGTTCGCTCTTACAAGCAACTGCCGCAGGTCTGGTATCAGATTCAAATAAAGTTCCGCGACGAAGCGCGCCCGAAATCCGGCCTCATGCGCATACGCACTTTCACCATGAAAGACGCCTACTCCTTCGACGTTGATTTTGAAGGGCTGGACAAAGCTTTCGCAGACCAGCGCGAAGCTTACAAGCGCATCTTCACGCGCTGCGGCATCAAGTTCACCATCGTCGAAGCATCTTCGGGCGCGATGGGCGGCTCCGCATCCAGCGAATTTATGGCAAAGACAAACGCCGGAGAAGATTTAATCGCCACCTGCGAAGCTTGCGGCTACGCTGCGAATTTAGAGAAAGCCACATCGCGCTTGCCCGCTATCAACGATGAAGAAGGACCAGCCGCGCCCGAAGAGTTTCCCACGCCCGGCGTGCGCACGATTGAAGACCTGACGACATTTCCGGGCGGCGCGGCGGCTGAGCGTCAAATCAAATCGCTCGTTTACGTCGCCACTATCAACAACGAAGCACAGCCCGTGCTCGCGCTCCTTCGCGGCGATCATCAACTGCACGAAACGAAACTCGCAGACAATCTAGGCGCGACCGCAGTGCGTCCGGCGCAAGCAGAAGAGATACGCGAAGTGCTCGGCGCGAATGCCGGAAGCCTCGGCGGAGTCGGCGCGAAAGATAAAGCGCGCATGTCGAATAGCAATCTTCTCATCGTCGCTGATCTCTCGTTGCGAGGCCGTCGCAACATGACGACCGGCGCGAACAAAGACGAGCATCACTTGCGCGGCGTTGAGATTGAGCGCGACATCAAACCTGACAAGTGGTTTGACTTGCGCACGGTCGTCTCAGGCGAATCTTGCCCGCGTTGCGAGACGGGCGTGCTTGAAGTTTACAAGGCGATGGAAGTGGGCCACATCTTCAAGCTCGGCACAAAGTATTCCGAGTCAATGGGCGCGACCGTGCTGACGCAGGACGGCAAGGAAGTGCCGATTGTGATGGGCTGCTACGGCATCGGCGTTGACCGCATCATGTCTGCGGTCATCGAACAGAATCACGACGCAGACGGCATCATCTGGCCCAGAGCGATTGCGCCGTTCGATGTCGTGGTGACTGTGACCAACACGAAGCAGGAACAGATGCGCGAGGCGGGCGAGAAGCTCTACAAGGATTTGCAGCGCGCGGGCCTCGAAGTGCTGCTTGATGACAGGGACGAGCGCGCGGGCGTCAAGTTCAAAGACGCTGACCTGATAGGCATTCCTTATCGCATCACCGTCGGCAAAAAAGTCGGAGATGGGATGGTAGAATTATTCGAGAGGCGCACAAAGAATTCCTCTGATGTGAGCCTCGACAGCGTTGTCGCACGCGTGCAGGAGCTTGCGCTTGCAGGTTTATAAAGAATCAGCGCGGCAATTTAGGAGGCGCATTCTTCCTTTGCGTCTTTGCGCCTTTGCGAGAAATTTAATCGCGCAAAGGCGCAAAGGCGCAAAGAAAAA
>JBAWGU010000286.1:0-3193 GCA_049593215.1 Pyrinomonadaceae bacterium | reverse complement strand
GTAGTATTATCGCCGGTAATTTCCTGTATATTTTCATTGCTGTTGCCGCCGGCAAAATTAACTGCTCCGGCGAACTGGAATTTGAAATTCTCGACATCTTCAGTAACTTTTACTTTGAGAATGACTTTTTGACTTTTGGCTAATTTAACTTCGTTAACTTTTCTCTCCGAGGTGGTAACTCCATAAAGCTCCTCACTTGCTAACCCTTTGAAATTCGCATCCAATAGTTCCCAAGACAGTTTTTCATTTCCTCTAATACCGCGGGATTTCTGGTCCGTAGTCAGTTTGAGAATGCCCGGTCCGGCAGTAAAAGTGTAGTAATAAACTACGACTTCACCATTACCCGGATTCTTCCCTTGAACTGCACTTTGCGTCACGACCGTCGGGTTGTCAGGGTCGGTTGATTGGGCAGACGCAGACGAATTGAACAAAACGAAGACGAACAGCAGACTGAACGCCATACCAAAAAAGTTTGTTTTTTTCATTTTTGTTGTTGTGAGTATCCTAACTTTAGATTGAGTATTCGGGACGTTATTCTTCTTGAGCAATTTGAATCTAGCATCGTTTACAAAATAATGCTAGGTCAGATGAGAAGATAAACTGATGCCACAGAGGACGTGTGCAATGCTATTGACATACAAATTCGAGCGTTAGATGCTTTCGTGGTATAAATGACCAACTTGAAATTCTTTGAAACTCTAAGAGGAGAAGCAATGAAAAAAATTATTCTATCAATTTCTGTTGTATTGTTTTTGTCTGCGTTTTCAGCGCAAAACAGTTTCGCGCAATCCGCGCCGGACACGCCCGCAAAGGGAAGCACCGAGCGCAAAGCGATTCTTGACGGTGTGAGGAAATATCGCAAAGCACCGAATGAAGTTTATACGCCGACAAGATTTAAGGTTCAAAACGGATGGGCGTTTGTTTCTGCCGAAGACCCGAATGAGCCGGGTGTTGACACAGCAGCTTTCAATGTTCTGCTTCGGAAAACGGGAAAGATTTGGCAAGTCGTTGATGAAGTAAATAACACGGAAGGAAGTGATTGGGACGCGGAAATCAAGCGTATTCGGAAAAAATTTCCGAAATCCCCGGTAGGCATTTTCCAATAAAGCAGGGCATGGGCGCGCGAACTATTGCGCGCCTGTCTTGAAGTGTGCGCAAGCGACGCCGTTCCCCCTTCGGCGTCGCCAGCAACGCGGCTTTCCCCCTGATAGCCGCGACAAATTTTTCAAGGTTTGAATCCTCGTTACGGTGAATTAATCCCGGCCCGACCGCGCGAGGGGTTTTTAGTTTAGTCGAGCCGGGATGGGGAGAGCTTTATCCGTCAAAAATTCGGAGCAAGCCGCTCCCTTGCTCGCGTCCGCAAACTCTCTTTTCAAATTTCCGCGCAACGCTCGCAAGTTCGTTAGCCTGTTGCGCATGATGAATTGTATGAATCAGACTTGAGAAAAACTTGAGGCAGGCAGGAAAAGTGAAAGTGGCCGGTTTCGCTAAGGAAATCGGCCATTTTTTGATTGCCTGATGGCTTGAGGAAAACTTGAGCCTCTTTGACTCAGTAGATTCTCAGTGCGTCTGTAGATCGTTAATCATAGAAAGCGCATGAGCAAGCTCTGCGCGAGTCAAAGGACTTGCAGAGCGAACGCCTGTCTCTGTGGTGAGCAGGCTGTAAGAAATCGCTACCGAAACATAGCCGCGCAGATTCACCGGAATTACAGCCAACTCTGCGGGCGTCATCTCAAAATGTGTCGCGCGATTCGCCGCTTCCGCTTCCGCGCCGAGACCTGCCGCGCGCACAAATGCGACTGCCGCCGCAAGCCGCGTCGCACTGTCGAACGGACGGAATGCGCCGCCCGCCGTTGCGTCTGTGAAAAATGGTCCACCGGGCGCAGCCTGCACGCTCTCAATGGCAATCATTGTCGCTCCGTCTCTCACATCCGTGTAACTCGGTTGAGCGGGCAGATACTGCGGCACGCGCGCGCCCATCAACAGAGCGGACGCAAGATCAAAACGCGAGACAGGAAAGTTTGGACGGAAGCGCAGACTGTAAGGCGACATCGTAAACGTTCGCATCGCGCGATAGACCTCTTCGCGTGACTGAGCGCCCAGAGAATCCACGTCAAGGAATTGCGGATAAGCTACGCGCGTCACCTCAAACGTTCCGGCGAACGATTGCATCGTGCCCGTCAAAGTGTTCGTCCCATTCGTCACTCTCACGCGCCACGCGCCGCTCTGCGGATTATCTGTCGAGACGCTCTCGTGATGGCCCGTCAACCCCGTTTGATTAATAGTGTCTCCGCCGGGTGCGCGTGTGCCGCCCGGATCAAAGAGCGCGAGCGCAAGATCGTTTGTGTTCGTCGTCGGCCCCCAGGCAATCTGCACGGAAGAGACAAACGCATGTTCCGGCACGCTCAAAGTCGTTTCGTAGATACCTCCGCCTGCGCCGACGCTCCCGCCAAACTCCTGTATCGGGTCGCTGACGAAATGAGCCTGCCCGCGATCCAGCACCGCTCGAAACATTCCCATGCGTCTTTGCGGGAACGCAGCCTCAAGGAGAGCCGCGTGGCTGTTCAACATGCCTGCGCCGACTTCGTACGCGAAGTAAGGCGTCAAGGGCGTCGCTGTGCGCGCGAGTATGTCGCGCACCTGCGCGGGGCCGAGTTGCGGGTTTGCCTGAAGCATCAAGGCAATCGTTCCCGCGACTTCCGGCGCAGAAAAACTTGTCCCACTCGCAACGGTGTAGAAAGGAAGCTCTGTCGGAGAGAGAGCGCTTGTGTCCGCAGCCGAAGCGATGCCGTCAAT
Source organism: Pyrinomonadaceae bacterium (assembly GCA_049593215.1). Lineage (GTDB taxonomy): Bacteria > Acidobacteriota > Blastocatellia > Pyrinomonadales > Pyrinomonadaceae > JBAWGU01. The sequence goes on along the minus strand of JBAWGU010000286.1, from coordinate 397 downwards.
GCCTGTGAGGTTCACGCCCGCCGCGCGCAGGCTCACGGAATTGACGCCGGGCGCAACGAGCGTCGGATGAAAGAGCGCACTGCCGAACGCGCCGCGCGAAGAGAATGAAGCGAGACGTGCTTTATTATCCGTCGCGCCAACGCTGACGACCCACGGCGCGACCGAATAAGGATTGATAGTGTTCGCGCCCGGCCCGTCATTGCCTGCCGAGAAGACAACATTGACGCCGCCGTCAGTCAGGATTCGCGTAGCGACGTTGACGGGATCGTTCGTGTCGAAGACTGTGTTGGCAGAGAAGCTGCAATTAACGATGCGTATGTTCAGTTGCTCTTTGTGACTGAGGATGTAATCAAAACCGTTGAGCACATAAGTGAGCGTCAAATCGCCAGCGCTGAGG
>JBAWGU010000285.1:0-13697 GCA_049593215.1 Pyrinomonadaceae bacterium | reverse complement strand
TAGCGGAGCTTGCCGGAGCGGAACACGGGCGGCTGCGCGTGGGCAGCGCATCGGCAATGGTCAGCGCAGACCCTTTGCCGAAAATTCTTAAAGAACTCAAAACAAAACACGCGCGCGCGGAGATTTCAGTCGTGTCCGGCACAAGCGAGTCTCTCGTTCGTCAAATACTCGCGGGCGAATTGGACATGGCTTTCGTCTCGCTGCCTGTCGAGGCGCGCGGCATACAAACGGAAGCTCTCAACCGCGACGAGCTTGTCGCTATCGCTTCGCCGCGCCACAAGCTTGCGAGGCAGCGTGTCGTCAGCGCATACGCGTTAGCAGGCGAGAAATTAATACTTGGCGAGCGCGGTGGAAACACACGCCGCTTGATTGACGAGTTTTTCGCCGCCGCAGGAGTGACGCCGACAGTCGCCATGGAGCTAAGCAGGCAGGCCGCGATCAAACAGATGGTTGAAGCGGACATGGGCGTCGGCATCGTGCCTTTGCAGTCCGTGCAGGAAGAGGTTGATGAGGGGCGGCTGGTGAGCTGGTGGATCGAAGGCGCGCAGATTAACTGGGAACTCGGCATCGCGCGCCTGAGCGGTGGCTACAACTCGCCCATCTGCCAGACATTCATACGCCTCTGCCAGCAACACTTCAGCTCAACTCAGAAAGCTGCGAAGAAAAGTAGGAAGGCTAAAGAAAGGAAAAAATAAAAAGGCAAAAGTGAGGCGGAAACTACATTTAAGAAAAAATCGGCTTCCCTATTATATGAATAGTTCTGTAGAAACGCCGAAGAATTTAGCCAAAGCTTTAGCCTGTGCCTTGCTAATGCTGCGCTTGCCATTAATAACTTCAGAAGCAACTCCCCTAGAGCCAAACACCTTTAGTAAATCACTCTGCTTCAAGTCTCTCGCATCCATTAAGTGGCGCAACATTTCTAAGGGCGTTACTTCTCTAGGTTGATAAAATCTCTCCTCAAAGTCTTGAATAAGCGTAGCCATAAGGCGAAGCAACGCATCCTCTTCCGATGATAAATCTTCGCCTTTATCCATTAACTTTTCAACTTCAGCGAGCATACGTTCATTCTCTTCTTCCGTTTCAATTACCACCGGCATTACTCTGGAAAGAAGTCTTTTATATCGAGTTGGATTTATTACTGCTGCACTCATGTTTTCCAGTGGCTAAATTTGCCTTTTTACTTTTCCTGCTTGCCCAGCAACAGGTTGATGCCTTTACGCAGCCCATCCTCGTTGGTTAGTTCGGGGCGCAGTTGGTGGCCGTTGATGAAGACGGTGGGTGTGCCTGTGACTTGGAGAGATTGCGCGCGCTTGTCATCGTCTGCGATGCGTCTTGCAACTTCCGGCCCGTCAAGGTCGCGCTGGAAACGCGCGGCGTCGAGGCCGAGGTCCTGCGCGTACTTGATGAAGACTGAGCGCGCGTCCTTCTCATCTTTCCATGCGTCCTGATTCTGGTAGAGCATGTCGTGCATCTGCCAGAACTTTCCCTGCAAGCCTGCGGCTTCAGCCGCCTGTGCTGCGGGCATCGCGTTCGGGTGTCTCGCTGTGATTGGAAAATGGCGGAAGACTAAACGCGCCTGATTTTTGTATTCGTCCTCAATCTTGTTCAGGTCTGGATACAACTTGCCGCAGGGCGGGCACTGATAGTCGCCAAACTCTTCAATCAAGATGGGCGCGCTTTCTGGGCCTGTGACGTGCGCGCCGTCTGCCATGTGCAGGTCCTGGCGGGCGGGTGCTGCGACGGGCGATTTTTGTTTCGAGTCGGCGTGTGAAGCCATTCGATACAACCATGCGCCCGCCGCGAGAGATACCAGAAAAACCAGAACGATAACGAGAAGCGGTAGATTACGTTTCTTCATCAGACTTTTGTCAGGCCGATGAGCATAAAGACGCCGAAGAGAGCTACTCCGGCCATGCTCGCATTAATTTCCGGCGGCCTGGCACGCCGCTCATCATACGTTTCTCTACCGTTCAAGGCAATCAAAGGGACGGCATCACCTGAGTTGTTATTCAAGGAGAGAACCCCGTCACCCTTCAGAGTGTCGGAGTTCTCCCTATTGAGAGCCGTCGCAGCAGCGCATTCGGAATTGAAATGCGTGACCACGCTTCCAAAACGATTCTGGTACTCTGCGCTCGTGATGAACGAACAGACCATGCCGAGGAAGTTGTTCGGATCGCTGTTGTTCAAAACATTGAGCCAGAATTGATAGCCAGCCTCTTCCGGTTCACGTCTCAGGTATCCGAAGTATTGCATCAAGACGAATGCCCTGTTGAATTCCGCTTTCGCAAACTCCTGATACTCAATCAGCTTGCGCACGGTCTTCGCACGACTGTTCGTCTGGCTCGACCCTGTGCTGTATTCGGCAATCAACTCTCCACGCTTGCTTGTCAGGTCAACGCCTGAGCCTGTCTTGACCGTCTCAATCAGAGCGTCAACAAACTGCGCGGCAGTGAGACTGAGCGGATACTTCTGCGTGAAGGCCGGACGCGCGACAAAATCGTCCGCAAACTGTTGTTTGCTCTGTTCCAGAGCCGCTCCGCCGACGACGCTGCTGCGATCCTTCATAAAGCTGACGTAATCGGGCCGCGTGCCGAAACTTGCTTTGTAGAAGCCATAGACGAAGAAGCCTGATTCCTGAAATTCAGACTCGATGAAGAAGGCCGCGCTGACAGCGATGCGACGGCGCAGGATGCACTGCTGATCGTTGCCGCATTGCGTGATCTGATTGGTCCAGTAATTCGCTCCGTTAGAATCAGGCTCACGATTCAGGAAGTCGTGATACTGCTGGCAGACGAAAGTCGCCGCCACGTCAATCGGATTAGTCGTCGGGTTGGTGTTCGTGTCGTTGTCCACGATAGTGAGCGTCGCCATGTTCGGGCTGCCCAGCGTCGCGCCGGACGGGTTGCTCAAGGCGATGCGCGCATTCTCTGCCCCTTCGACGTAGTTGTCTTCATTGATAAGTATCGTAAAGTTCTTAGAGGTTTCGTTCGGCGCGAAGATGAGCTTGCCCGCCGCAAACTCGAAATCGCCTTTCTGCGTTGCACTGCCGTCTTCAACCGCATACTCGACTGTCGCCGTGCCGCTCGCTGCTCCGGTGCGCGTCACGGTGACGGTCACGCTCGTGCAGCCTTCGATGACGCTGTAACTGATGTTGTTCAGTTGGAACGTAGAAGTCGTCGGCGACGGTGAAGGCGACGGCGACGGACTTGGGCTTGGCGTCGGTGTTGGCGTAGCCGTCGGAGTAGGTGTCGGCGTCGCGGTTGGCGTTGGTGTTGGTGTCGGCGTAGGCGTTGGTCCTGAACACGGAGTGTTGCCAACGAGCATGTAGGCGAATCCCGTGTACGGGTCTTGAACCGCGTTGGTCGTGATGTCAATGGCAGCAGTTGAGCGCAGCGTCTGGTCTCCGTTACCGGCGAAAGTTCTGCCGCTCTGTCCGCCGATTACATCACCTGCTTTCGGCCCTCCAACTTTGTCTGTTGAAATAATGACAGTGATGATTCCGTTCGCTTGATCTACGGAACCACTGTCAGCATTGCCGACTCTGTTTGGCTGGCTCAGATTCGCGGGCACGGATTCGATGGTCGTGACAGTTCCATACTCATATGATGGAGCGCCGGACGCATCCGTGTTCATCCCGACGTAATACGAGCCTGTGAAGATTGAGTCGTCTATGTTTGCGGCCTTGATGGGATAGTTCCAGAGAAATCTCCACTGCCTGTTCGGTAAAAGCGTGCTCAGGTCCGCGACCTTCATCTTGAAGGCTATCTTATTTACGCCGCCTTCGACATAATCGGCGTTTCGCACCTCAAGTATGTCAAGGTCAGGATTCGCGGGCGCGCTCTTCTGGTCCCCTGCGGGATCAAGCGCAACGAGAATTCCCTGACACTGCGAATCGCCCATCGGCTTGGAGATGACTTCATTCGCGCCGCATGACGTGCCCTGTGCGTTGGTCGCAGCTACTCTGTAGTAATAAATTGTGTTCGGGTCGGCTGTCGCATCATCATACTTCACAACCGTCCCGACATTCGCCAGCAGCGTTTCACCGCCGCTCGTTGTGCCGCGCAAGACCGCGTAGTTTGTAATCGCCGAGCCGCCGTTGTCAGATTCATTCCATGAGAGATGCGCTACTCCGCCGTCGCGCCTGACGACGATGGAAGGCGCACCGGGAACGGTCGGCTCTGCCGGATCGTTTCCGGCAAACAGTCTTCTACCTCCTGACTGTCGCGCAATCCCTGCCAGCGCAGTGTAAGCGTTGCCCGTCGCAGTGTCAGGAGCTTGCGCGCAGCCCGGCCCTGTGCAGCCATCGTCGTAGCCAACGAGAATGCGTCCCTGCTTATCTATGTCTATGCCGAAGAAGTCGAGCAGGTTGCGATGCGGAGGCGAGCCGCCGCCGAGGTGTATGCCGTTGCGCTGGATAGGATCGTTCGGCGTGGCGTCGGAGAGATGCCACGTGTTGCCGCCATCGTAGGTGGTCGCCACGTAGAGACGGAACAGTCCGGGGAAGGCTCTGTCACCCGGAGAGCCTGCGGTCGTTGAGCCGAAGAAGGAAAAAGCCGCGCGGTCATCATCACCTGCAACCATCGCCGGGAAAGCGACTGCTTTAATTCCTGCCAGCGCACCGACATCATAGAGGTTGTGCCAGGTCTGTCCGTGATCGTCAGAGACGGCCACCACAGCCGAAGTGTCACTGGGCGACATCCCCATATAGACGCGGCCAACGCCGGGTTTCTTCGGATTGTCGCCGCGACCGATACCGATAGCCGGATCACTGCTGGACGCAAGCGCGCCCGTCACGTTATGCACATTCCAAGTGATTCCGTTATCTTCCGAGACCACTGCGGCCTCATTATTACCGCAACCCCTGTTCGGCACGTAAACCGTGCCGTCCGGCGCAACCTTAACGTGCCCGTGCAATCCGCCGCACTGTGTCAGATTGTAGGTCGGAACGCCCGGCCCGAATGTTGCTCCGCCATCATCGCTCCGTGCGCAGAAAACAACTGCCACGTCCTGCGAACAATAGTAGAAAGCGTCCGGATAGACTGTGCCCGTTAAAGGCGTGTGGTATGGTCCGGCCCCGACGCTCTGGTGATCTACGCCCGAAGGAATGCCGCCGCCCTGACTCGGTATCCACGTATCGCCATCATCATCCGTATAAGATGAAAGACTATCCTGCCCCGATAGCTCCGAGACCATGGTTCGCCCGACAGTCGGACTCTGATAGTTGTATCCGTGGTCTGTGAAGAGAATCGGATCAAGGCTGTCCGCGCTGTTCGGCGCGCTCTTATCTTCCCAGACGGCTGTCGGCGTTGTGGGACACGCATCGTTGAAAGTCACGCGAAACGTCGTCAGATATGAGATGAACATCGCGCGGTTGGTCTTCCAGTTGACACCAATGGAAGGCTCGCCCGCATCCGTGCCTTTGCCTATCTTGACCAGATCGGGTTGCGGGTTGAAATTCTGAAATCTCGGTGCGAGGCCGGACGCTTGAGTCGCCGGTTGCGCGCCGCCTGTTTGAACCCTTGCAGTACCGTGATACTGGTCTGCCGCATTGGGCGCGAAATAAACGACGTGAACCGTATAAAGACCTGTGCCTGTGCCATTAGGGGAAGGATCAATAGGCGCAGATTCAAAGGTCGTCGCGGCCTGTCCCGATGTTGCCACTACCGGAGTTGCGCTGCATTGATCATCTGTGGAACTGGCGCTCGGACACTTACGAATATACATATCGTAATCCGTTGACGGACTTGTCCAGTTGAGGTCCACCTGAACAATCTTGCCTGTCCAGTCAGATGAATTTCCGGCAAGGGTTAAGTGGAACGTGTCGCAGTTAGTTTCCTGACCTGTCACAGGGTTTTTAACACAAGTGCTTTCGCCGTTAGCCGCTGGCGGTGCGCCGGGCGCATCCCCTACCCATGTCAAAGGCGTTGCGCTCGTTGGCGTGAGCGTGCCGCCCGTCGGGTTTGCCGCTCGCACGCGAAAGAGCGGGAGCGCGCACACGACAACTGCGAGCAGAAAGAATGTGAATAGCATCAAACGTGTTCGGTTATCCATCCGGCTATGTATGCGACTATTATTTCTCATCTCTCATCATCCTTATCGGCTAAACGGACAGGCAGGGCTTCCCTCTCTCGTCCCCTCCCTTACCGTTTGAAACTCAATCAATGTCTAAACCCTTTTTGACTCGCTCAAAAACAGACACATCATTCAACCGGCAGATGCCGCGCCTATCCGCTCATCCTGCGCGGCACGGGAATCAAACCCAAGTCAAGCATCGTGCCCGGCGAGTGATCATCAAAGCTGAGAGCCTCGCCGCGTGTTTCGTCAAAGATGTTTAGATTGAGCGCCGTGCCGGACGAACACTCCGCATTCGTGCGCGGCACGACGGAACTAAACCTCTCCTGATACTCGCGCGAAGTGATAAAGGAGCAGACCATGCCTTTGAAATTATTCGGCTCACGATTGTTGAGGACGTTGAGCCAGAATTGATAACCTTCCTCATCCACATCTCTGCGGAGGTACAGGAAATATTGGGCCAGCACAAACGCCGGATTGAACTCGGCCTGCGTGAACTCCTGATACTCAATCAGCTTGCGCAAAGTCTTCGCGCGGCTGTTCGTCTGGCTTGAGCCGGAGTTGTACTCGCTCACCAACTCTCCCTTCTTACTGGTCAGGTCAACATTCGATCCCTGCTTGACCGTCTCAACCAGAGCGTCAACAAACGCCTGCGCGTTCTGGCTCAAAGGATACTTTTGCGTGAAGGCCGTGCGCCCGACGAACTCTTCCGCGAAAGCCTGCTTGCTTGCTTCAAGGTTTGCGCCGCCGATGACGCTGCCGCGATCCGTCATAAAGTTGACGTAGCCGGGCCGCGTCCCGAAACTTGCTTTGTAGGCGCGATAGACGAAATAGCCTGTCTGCTGAAACTCCTGCTCGATGAAGAAGGCTGCCGAGACATCCCTGCGTCTTTGACTGATGCAGTTAGCATCCGAGCCGCACTGTGTAATCTGGCTGGTCCAGTAATCCAGACCCTCCGGGTCCGCTTCACGATTGAGAAAGTCGTGATAGTGCTGGCAGACAAACGTGCGCGCATTCTCAATCGGATTGGTTGAAGAGGCGACCGTTTCATTGTCGTTGATGTTCAAGGTAGCGTTGCTCTGACTGCCGAGCGTGCCGCCTGTCACGTTGCTCAAAGCGATGTTCGCTGTCTCAACGCCTTCAGCATAACCATCATCTGTGATGAGCACGATGAAGCTCTTGCTCGCATCGCCCGCAGCGAAGGTCAGCTTGCCAGCAGCAAATTCAAAATCGGTGCGCTGCTGCGCCGTGCCGTCTTGAACGTAATAGTCAACTGTAGTTGCTCCGCTCGTCGAGCCTGTGCGATTGACTGTCACCGTCGCAAAGTTGCCGCAGCCTTCCGTGACGCTGTAGGTCGCCGCGCTCAACTGCACAGTTGAGGATGAAGGCGACGGACTCGGCGATGGGCTGGGACTTGGCGTCGGTGTTGGCGTCGCAGTTGGTGTTGGTGTTGGCGTAGCTGTCGGAGTCGGAGTCGGAGTAGGCGTCGGCGTCGCAGTTGGCGTTGGCGTAGGTGTTGGTGTCGGTGTTGGTGTCGGCGTAGGTGTCGGCGTTGCGTTGGAAACATCTATGTTGACGCCCGCCGTGTTGTCGCTCACTTTGCCGCGCGAGTCTGTCACCTTCAGCGTCGCCCTGTATGCTCCCGCGCTGGTGTATGTATGAGAAATAGTTGGCGTAGATTGAGTCACCACTGCCGAGCCGTCACCGAAGTTAAAGGTGTAGGAAGCGATGGTGTCAGCAGGCGCTGAAGTATCCGGGTCGTTGGAAGCGGAGCCGTCAAAGCTGACAGTCAACGGCGCGATGCCGGATGTCGGGTTTGCGCTCAAGACTGCAATCGGAGCGTTATTCGGTCGGCAGAAAGCATTGCCGACGAGCGTATACTCGCCCGAAGGAGCAAGGCTGTCCGGCATGTTGTCCGGCGTAAAGCTGATTGCCACTGCGCTGACCGATACCCGGATCAGGAACTGGGTCAACTTCTGGCCGGGCTGCGGATTGCCGATGCCGCTAGTGGGCACGACGATGGTGATGGTGCCGTCGGAGTTGTACCCGCTCGCGGGGTCTGCCGGAACTAATGTTCCACCGGATGGACCGTACTCGAAAACAACATCGGCGGCTCCTGTCGTGGTCCGCATCTGAGCCACGTAGTCTGTGCCGTTCGGCGCTTTGAACTGAACCGGCCAGGTAGTGTTGGCTGGCACAGTATTGAGGTCCACGACCTTGACTGTGAACACAACCTTGCCCGTCCCAATTCCGAAAGGCTCTGAGAGCGAGAGGCTCTCAAGGTCCCATGCCGGATTCGATGTCACTCCGATGGGAGTGATGATGTCTCCGGTCTGATCCGTCAGGATGGTGATGCCTTTGCAGGGGTCTGGCGGGGGCGTGGCCGCAGTCACAGAGACTTCGCCACAGAACAATCCTTCGCCAACCGCGTTGACTGCCGTGACGCGATAAAAATATTGCTGCGTCGAAACAGCAGTCGCATCGAGATACTTGGTGGCAGGCGCGTTGACGGTGGCAAGGAAAGTTTCTCCGCCGCTCACCGTGCCGCGATAAATCTTGTAAGCGGTGATGGGCGAGCCTCCGTTGTCAGGCTCTTCCCATGAGACCGTGACTCCATCAATATTTCTGATCGCGGAGACGAGTCTTGGCGCGGCAGGCATAGTCGGCTCAGGCGGGTCGAAGGCTGCGAAGAGCCGCCTGCCGCCTGATTGTCGAATGATTGTGCCGAGTGCGCTGCGCGAAGCGTTGTAGGGCGGGTTGGTGTTGGCCGTCTGGCTCGTGCAGGTCGGCGCAACGCAACCGTCTGCGTAAGCTGCCAGCACGCGCCCTTCTTTATCAACGCTGATGTCGTTAAAGTCGAGCAGGTTGCGATCACTTCCGCACGTCGTGCCGGAGGTGCAGATGGACCCGATCTGAACGGGGTCGTCCGGCGTAGCATCCGCCAGCAGGTACGTGTTCCCGCGATCAAAAGTGCTCGCAACATAGAAATGCCACACGCCTTTGAAATTATTTATGTCTTGATAATTTCCTGCCGTCGGCGTTCCGATAAAACCGAAAGCGGCGCGGTCGCCGTCACCCGCCACAACTTCTGCGAAGACACAATTCTGGATGAAGCCGCCGCCAGCATCCCTATCAACCCAGTTCACGCCCTTGTCCGTAGAGCGTGCGATGTGCGGGTGGCCGTCTCCATTCTGGTAGCCAAGATAGATCGTATTATCCGAGCCGATGCCGATGGATGGGTCCGTATCGCCCGGCGTGCTACCCGGAACGGTTCTGACAGTCCACGTCAGTCCGTTGTCCGTCGAGACGGCTACGCCCTGCGCGCCGCCGCAAGACTTGTTGGGGACATAAGCCGTGCCGTCAGGCCCGACTTTAAGATGACCGTGCAGGCCGCCGCATTGCGACAGGTTCCACATCGGAACCCCTGGCCCGAACGTGAGTCCGCCGTCATCGCTGCGTGCAGCAATCGCAGTCGCTATGTCTTGCGAAGCGTAGTACACAGCATTTGGGTGCAGAGGATGCACGGGCGGCGGCACAGCCGTTTCGTTGTACGGCCCGCCGCCTACGGTCTGATGGTCAACACCCGCAGGCTGGCCGGAGCCTTGAGATTGTGTCCACGATTGGCCGTCGTCGTCGGAGTAGGCGAGGAGACTTGATGCGCCTGCAAGTTGCGAATGAAAGACACGCCCCGTCTTTGGATCAACAAAGCCGATGGGGTCGAGCGTCTGCGCGCCCTGTGTAGCAAACGTGACATCCTCCCAGGTGGCGTTGGCAGGAGAAGGACAATCGTCAAAGCTCACGCGGTATTCGTTCAAATTGGCGGTGAAGAAAGCCACGCCGCCTGTGTTTACCTTGTCATGCTTCAGGCCGGGGACGTTCGGGTTCCAGTCAACGCCAATCGAAGGCTCGCCGGAAGAGGCTGCCCCGTCCGCGCTGGGCGGCGCGGGATAATTCTTATACCTCGGCAGCGCGCCTGACCCTGACGGCGGCGGCGGGGGAACTTGTTCAAGGCTAATCGTCCCCGTGATGCTCTGACCGGCTGGCGCAAATGGAACAACACGAATCGTGTACACGCCGTTGGCAGGAGGAATGAAAGCGATTTCAGGATCGGAAGATGAAGCGGCAGTAGCAATCACGTTAGCGCCCTGCAAGATATAGACATCAAAATCAGCCGCCGAGACGGGCCATTGCACCTGTATCTTCACTTTATGACTCGAAGTGGTGACCGGCGGGCTGACAGCGACCGTCAGGGTAAAGTCATCGCATGGCAATGCTGCATTGCAGATAGGTGTGCCGTTAGCTTGAGCAGAAGCATTAGCAACGACAAACGGCCCCGCCGTGTAAGTCAGCGGGCCGCTTGTGTTCGTCAATGTCCCGCTTGACGGAGTGCCTGCGCTCGCCACAAAACTGAAGACGCCTCCTGTAATAGCCATGAGCGCAAAGAGACAACATAATGTAAGGAGCATCAAACGATAGTTTGCATTTATTTGCTGACCCATACGATTCAATTTTTTCATAACGAGTGTCCTTTAATTCATCCGGTCAAACAGAGCGTCATTCCTTGCTACGCAGATGCTCATCACTCGTTTGGGGCAAGAGATGAACGGAACGGGGACGAAAGTATTGATACGGGGCAGCAGCCTCACACCACTTTATTTATCCGCAAGCCGACGCGTGTGCGCTGCTCCTACTATGGCGAAACGTATTTCGTTCCAGCCGCACGCATAGAGGCCCGGTTGGAAGCGTCCAAAATTTTAGGGGAATCCCAATCGTTCGAGTCCGAGCCTCAATGGATGTCGGGGTTTGGCTGCCGACTCTGAACGAAAGTTTGTGGCGATTTTTTTGGAAGCTAACACCGCCGCGCTTTTTTGTCAAAACTATCTCTCAATTCTGTTTTCAATAGCTTGAAGACAATTGTTTACAGGGTGCAGTTTCCGCCGGGGTGGTTGAGGAAAACTTGAGAATCCCGCGCTCCGGCTCAAAGTAATAAGATTGCATTTTGATTAGCATCTAATCGCAAGAAAACAGTTTACAGTTTTCAGTTTTCAGTTTTCGGTTTTCAGATTTTGGCTTTTCTAGGTTTAGATTTGAAATCTCAAATCTCAAATGCCATTCAACTAACTGAAAACTGAAAACCGAAAACTGTAAACTGCTCTTCTCACTGCTTTAGATCGCGGCGGATGTAGAGCACGATTTCTGCGCCGGGGCGCAGCGTGTATGCGCCTGTGGGCGTGAGGCCGGAGCTGATGCGCTGATGTGTGTGGCCGAGCATGGTGTTGAGTTGTGCATCTTGATCGAGGCGTCCGATGACGATGGGTTCGCTCGTCGTGGTCATCTGGGCGAAGTATCCGACGTGCTTGTAATCGCGCAAGTACCACGGGAGCGGCCAGTAGTCAGGTGAAGTAATCGTGATGCCTGTGTCGTAATTTGTTCCCGCGCGTTTCGCCGCGCGCTCAATCTCTTTCATCATGGCGAGTAGATCGCGCTTCGTGTGAGCATAGACGTAAGCGTAGCGGTCGTCGTCATAATATCTAAAGTTTAATTGGAAGGTTTGATAAGCGCAGACGGCGACGGCGGCGAGCGCGGCGGTGAGAACGAGCGCGCGTTGCTGATTATTCCTGCACCACTCATAGAGCGTCTGCACGGCGTAACCGCCGATGATTGCCAGAGGGATAATGAAGTTGAGCGTGAGCCACGGAGTCTTGTAACGCACCATCGAATAGGCTGCGAGCAACCCCAGCGCCCACTGTCCCGTAAAGATGGCGAAGCGATTGCGCCCCTTGAGAACCGCCCACACCGAGCCGACAATTCCCAACACATAAATCGGAGCTTCCTCCTGTTGCAGCCACAGCAGGTACGTGTCCCACGAATGAACGTGCTGCTCGACTCCCGTCTTGAGCCAGAACTGAAAAGTTTTCAGCGAGTCGTAAAAACCTTTGGGCCAGTTGGTGAAGAAAGAGGAATAGAAGAGAGTATAAACTATGACGAAGAGAACGACAGCAATCAGGGACCAGAGCAGCACGAAATTGAGGCCGCCGAATCTGGCTAATCTCTCCGGCTCGCTCTCCTCTTTCCAGTAATCTTCCGCCCGTATCTCACGACGCGCTGCAAGCTCTTCGTCAATCCCAGGGCTTTTACGCAGGAGCATGTACAAGCTTGTCGTGATGAGCGCGATGATAAGGACTCCGACGGAGATCATCGCCGTCTCTTTCGTCGCAAAGAGCAGCGCGGCAGAGATAGAAGCGAGAAAGAGATAAACGGGTCGGGCTTCTTCGTAATAACGCAACACGGCATAGACAATGCCGAGCGTGAAAAAGACGAAGAGCGTTTCGTGTATGAAGTAGCGCGAGAGATAGACCGCGCCGGGCGAGACCGTGATGAGCGCGGCGGCAGTGAGCGCGCCGACTTCGCCAATCCGACGCCTGAGATTAAGCACAAGCCAGATGGTCGCCACGCCGAAGAGCGCAGGCACAAGCCGCACAGCGAAATCGTTCAGACCGAAAGTTCTCGCCGCAACGAGCGCGAAATAGTAGAGCGTCGGGCCGTGATAGTTGGCAGGGTCGTAATGATAAACGCCTTCGCGCGCCAATCTCACAAGGAAGTTGCCGTTGACGCCTTCATCGTGATGAAACGGGATCAGGCTAATATCGTAGAGGCGCAGCAAGAGCGCGACGGCAAGAATCGCAATGCTCGCTATTTGCCAGCCCCTCGCTGAGAGCAACGGAGAGTCGTCAATCTGCGCCACACCGTTTCCGGCTTTCGCGCCGCGCGCAGAAGCTTCGCCTTTCAACGGACGATTGTTCGCGCTCTTTGCTTTCTGTCCCGCGCGCGTCCTTTTACTGGCGCGCGACTTTGTAGAGCCGGTAGTCACCTACTTCTCCAACCTTCTGGAATCTCTCAAAAAATCTTTCGTTGACAGGCATCACATTCTTCTCTAACTGGCTGATCACAACATACTCGACCGCGTACTTTTTGAGCAACGATTCAGCATCCGCCGCGCCCGCGTAGATTCTCCTGATCTCGCTCTCGCGTTCGCTATACGATAACCCGTGCGTCCAGATGTGGCCCGGATAACCCATCAGCGAGCGACGACCTGTGAGAAAAACCGGATCATTATGAATCGGCGCATGAACAATCGTTGAGCGCGGCTGCGTCTGTTGTTCAATCACTCCGGCAAACGCCACTCCGTCTCTGTCAAACTCTCCAAACTCATTCGACCCCGAAGCGAGACCCCACACATCTATCGCTCCCGCCAGCGTGAGCAGAACGAAGAGCGCGACCGAAAGCGGGCGCAGCCATGTTCCTCTCTCCCACATGCGCGCAATCGCCAGCGCGACCAGAGGCGCAGACGCCACCCACCAGTAATACAGCACCTTGATGTTGTCCCAAATCCACGGAGCCATTCTAAAGACGTTCGGCACGATGAAGCAGAACAGGAACGGCAGATAGTAGAGCAGCAACTTTTTCGGGACCAGATAATTTTCGCCGCGCCACGTAATCGCCAGCAGCAGCAGAGGCACGAACACGCCCGTGTTCTTCAACCAGAACCAGACGACATTCTCCTGCCCCTTGTCCCAGCCAAACTGAAAGCCCGTAAAACTCTTCGTGCTGACAGAGCTTCCATG
>JBAWGU010000284.1:0-9416 GCA_049593215.1 Pyrinomonadaceae bacterium | reverse complement strand
CCAAGACGCCGCCCATCGCGCCGAACTTTCGCGCAGACAACGCGCAGTTGCCGGAGCTTGGCCGCGTCGGAGTTGACCTTTTGAATCAACGCCCGCTCTCTTTGCGCGAAGCTCTTGAGTTGGCTCTCAATAACAACAAGGACATAGAAGTTGCGCGAGAGAACGTTCGCATCGCGGAGTTTGACTTAACGGGCGCGCGCGGCGCATACGACCCGCGTCTTACTTCGCTCTCTTATTACGAAAGAACCAAGACGCCTTCATCAAGTTTCCTGAGCGGCGGCTCAAACGGCTCTGTGGTCCAGGCGGACACGACCGCGACGGCTCGTCTCGAAGGCTTGACGCCGAAGTGGGGCGGCGGCTATCGCGTGGATTTCTCCGCGATTCGTTTGACGACCAACAATCAATTCACCGCGCTCAATCCTTCTTACCCGACTGCGCTGACTTTCAACTACACGCAGCCTTTAATTCGCGGCAGAGGCTTTGACGCGACGCGACGCCAGATTGAGATTGCGAAAAAGAATCTCTCGCTCACGGACGCGCAGTTTCGCCAGCGCACGATTGAGACAATCAGCAGCGTGCAACGCGCCTACTGGGATTTGGTCTTTGCCCTGCGCAACTTGCAGATTCAACGCGACGCCGTGCGCGACGCGCGCACGCAGCTTGAACATAACAAGCGTCTCGTTAATGAAGGCGTGCTTGCGCCGATTGATGTGGTCGCGGCGGAGGCGCAGGTCTCGGGCTACGAGCAGAGCGTCTATAGCGCGCTCGAAGATGTTTCGCGCGCAGAGAATAATCTGAAGAACCTGATTGCAGAGAACGCACGCGCGCCGCTCTGGAACGTCTCTGTGATCCCGACCGACACCGTTGACATTCAACCGCCCGCGACCACCCTGCCCGAAGCGATGAAGGTTGCGATGGAGAATCGCCCTGAGTTGAAGCAGTCAGATGTGTCACGCGCAATCAACGAGATAGACCGCCGCTATTATCAGGAACAGACGAAGCCGCAGGTTGACTTAATCGGCAGCTACGGCGTCGTCGGTCTCTCAGGCGCACTCAACACGAGCGCATCGAGCAATCCGCTGACAAGCTCAACCGCTCAACTACGCGACCGCATCAACGAGCTTTCCGTTCTCAACGGATTGCTGCCGCTCCCCGTGCCGCCCGCGCAGACTCTGCCCGACAATCTCATCGGCGCTTACCCGCAATCTTTTGATAACCTGATTCTGAATCGCTACAACAACTTTCGCGTCGGCGTTCAACTCAATCTCCCGATTCGCAATCGCACCGCAGAAGCTCAACTCGGACGCTCGCTCGTCGAGGGCGAGCGCATCAACACGCAACGCGAGCAGCTTGAGCAACTGATACAGGTTGATGTACGCAACGCCTTGCAGATTGTCCGCACAGCGCAATCGCGCCTCGTTGCCGCAGCCTCCGCGCGACAGGCATCGGAGCAGCAGTATGAAAGTGAGCAACGCAAATTCGACGCAGGCCAATCAACTCTCTTCCTCGTGCTCGAACGCCAGACCGCTCTCACCACCGCGCGCGGCAACGAGCTACGCGCGCAGACCGATCTCAACAAAGCCATCGCAGACCTCCAACGCGCCACAGGCAACGCCCTCGAAGCGAACAACGTCGTCGTCCGCATCCGCTAAAAGCTGTCCGTAGTCCGTTGTCAGTGGTCCGTTGTTTGTGCTCGGCGGCTTGAATGCTGAAAAGGAAGTATTCAAGCCACCGAACATTCAAAACAACGGACTTCGGACCACTGACTACGGACAGCTTTACATTCAGCCAGAGTGGATAGTGATCTGAGATTTCGATTTTGCGTTCGATGCCGAAGGTCTTGGCTTTGAGGTTACGCAGCCAAATCCAGTCGAGCTTGAAATCGAAGATGCCGACGATGGTTCTGGTGGCGAAGGTTGATTGGTCGTTGGGGAAAGGCGTCTCGAAACGTGCATCCTGAAAAAGTTTTGAAGTTTCGCTGAGCGCATCGCCCTGCCATGTATTGAAATCTCCAAGCACGATTGCGCGTTCGATGTTTGGAAACTGCGAAAGGTCGTCAAGCACAGCGCGTAGTTGTTCCGTTTTACGCTTCGTGCTGATGCGCGTCTCCGCATGAACGCTGTAGAAGCGCAGAGGCTTTCCTCCAATCAACACGGTTGCGCCGAGTGCGACGCGGCGTCTTCCGCCCGGGCCTTCGACGGGCAGCACGATGCGTCGAACATCTGTCAGAGGATACGCGCTTAAAATCGCAACGCCCGTCTCTTCTTCCTTTCCTTCTTTAACGGGCGGCGCGGCCCAGGCGTAGTACATCCCCAGCTCTTCAGCCATCAGGCGCACGGTGTTTGTGTTCCCGGTGCGACGCTTGTTGCGATCAACTTCCTGCAATCCGATGATGGCTGCTTGACCCAGCGCCGTGTCCGTGTCAAGCAGGCGAATAATCCTGCGCAACTCTTCGCCGCTTCGCCAGCGAATGTTATAAGAGATGACCTTAATCTCTTCAGGCGATGAAGCGCGCACGCGAACTTTCGACGCGCTGCCCGTCTCAAACGGATCGGAAGCGAGAGCTAAAGAAGTAAAAAGTAAAAAGGTAAAAGGAAAAAGTGAGGCGGAAACCAATCTTGTAATTAAATGTGGCTTCCCATGCCTTTTGCCTTTTACCTTTTTACTTTTGCCTTGTGTCGCTTTCATCTGTTCTCAAATTTCCAATCTCAGTCCATCTGTTGCGCCGATGGTTGTGCCGGGCCAGAGTTTTCCGGCTTCGGCTGTGATGTCAACTCCGTCCCATTCAGGATAGAGATGTGTGAGGACAACTGTTTGAGGCTCTGCGTGACGGGCGAGTTGCATGGCTTCTGATAACTCCAAGTGAATACGGACGGGCTTGTTGCGAAAGAAGGAGCATTCCATCAAGAGCAGCTTGACTCCTTGCGCGAACGCGCCGAGCGACTCCGTGTGGCCTGTGTCGGAAGTGTAAACTACGGAGGCTTGATCGTCTGTGAGACGTATGGCGAGACTCTCGCGCGTGTGCTCTGTGGAGAATGTGCGTGCGCTCAGGTTGGGCAGAATCTCAAACTCCGTGCGCGGCGCAACCTCGCGCAACTCAATGGGAAACGGCTGCTTCAAAAGTTTGTAATCACCCGCTTCGTCAAACGCTTGAAAAAGTTTCTTCAAGCCGTCGCCGCCGAAGATTGTGAGAGGCTTGCGCCGCTCGCGCGTCTGCGGGGAATGTTTTGTGCCGAAGAGAAAGGGGGCGAGGCCACCGATGTGGTCAAGATGAAAATGGCTGATCCAGATTGCGTCAAGATTGGACCAGTCAAGATTCTCCTGCGCCGCGCGATGAATGAAGGATGCGCCCGCGTCTAAAAGGAGCGTGCCACTGTCCGTTTCAAGCCAGTGCGCGGGCTGAGAGCGTTGCGGGTGAGGGATGGATGTGCCTGAGCCTAAAACTACGAGTTTCATTGCGGCTTGCTCCTTTGAAGAATGAAAGGCTAACAACACAGGGAAGCGAACGTCAAAGGACAGGTTCACGCAAAGGCGCAAAGGCGCGAAGAAAAGGATGCAAGAAAGATAAGCTCTCAACCCTCTTCGCGTTCTTCTTTGCGTCTTTGCGCCTCCAGCGTGAACCTCTTCTTTGTTTTCATATCATAGCTCTCTGCGAATGCTCGCTTGACCGGAGCGCGTCTGTTAGGCTAAACCTCTCAAGCAGCGCAGTTCTTAAATTCTTTGATGGTGAGAGATGAATAACGCGGAGATAGAGCTTGACGCTTTGGCGGTTTTTTCGCACCCGGACGATGCCGAGTTGACGGCGGCGGGAACTCTGCTCAAGTTGAAATCAATGGGCTACCGGACGGGCGTGCTCGACATGACGCGCGGCGAGATGGGCACGCGCGGGACGCCGGAAGGTCGCGCGCAGGAAGCGCAGGATGCTGCGCGCATTATGCAACTGGATGTGCGCCTCAACCTTGAGCAGCCGGACGGCCACGTCTGGCTCACGGAGGAAGCGCGCACCGCGATGGTGCGCGTCATACGAAAGTATAGGCCGAAAGTTATCTTCACTTCACACTGGGACGACCCGCACCCCGACCACGCGCACACAGCCCAGATCGTGCGCGAAGCTTCGCGTCTGGCGAGTATGCGGCGATATGACGAGGCGGCAGGACAGGAGGCTGCGCGGGTTCCTGTCGTGGCTCATGCGGTCTATTCGCGGCTGGTCATGCCTTCGTTCATCGTTGACATCTCGGAGTTTGCCGAAGGGAAGATGCAGGCCATACGCGCGCACACTTCGCAATTCTACAGCGCGGATTCTCAAGAGCCTGTGACGCGCATCAGCGAGCAGAATTTTTTAGCGCAGATGGAGACGCGCTGGCGTTACTGGGGGTCGCTCATAAATGTTGCGGCTGGCGAACCTTTTTACGTGCGCGAAGCTCTAAACGTCAGCGACCCCGTCGCGCTGCTTTCGCGCCCGATGAACATTTATTCTTAAAGCAGGAAATTTTTTAAGGAGCACCCTCGTATGCTCGGCAGTAGAAGAGTTGCACTGTCTCTTGTCACTCTGTTTTTCACACTTCTCAACGCGAATCTGACAGCTTTGCCTGTTAATCTTTCGCCTCAGACCAAACGCTTTTCATCAACGGAAAAACATGCTCTCTCAACCTTAAACGAAGAGAGACTTGCCAACGCTTCTGCTCTGAAAGGGCCGCTCGCAGGTTTTGTACAGAGCAAGGCCAGCAGCAGCGCAGCTTTAAGCGTCGTACAGGAAACGCCACAGGCTTCCACGGCGGAAGCTTACTTTATGTTCAATGCCACGACCGCGCCTGACACGTTCGTGTTCAAGCTCACGGACCCTGCGAAAATTCAGGAGGCGAGAAACATCATCAGTGGCAGGCTCAGCAAATTGGTGGTCGGAACAATCATCAAGAGACCTGTTTATTACAACTCGCCCTGGCACTATTATCTCGATCCTAAAACAATCTCTTTCGCAGACGCAGCCGTAGAAGTCTGCGATGCGAGCATCAGGTATCTGGAAGATAATCTCGCCGGAGCGTATCCGCACTGGTGTCCATGGGGCACGCGGCAGATACGCGAAATCGCCGCGCCCGCAAAGCCCGGAACAGGAAACATTGGTCCTAACGTTTCGATGACCTTTCCGCATTACAACAACACCTTCGCTACAGAGGCTCCGGCCAATGTGACTCTGATGGCAAACGCGGACGACCCGGACGGCTCCGTCAGCAAGGTAGAGTTTTATCAGGGCAGCACTAAGCTTGGTGAAGACACTGCGTATCCTTACAGCTATGAATGGAAGGACATTCCGCCGGGAGCTTACACCGCCTCAGCCGTTGCGACAGATAACTTGGGCGCAAGCTCGCCTTCAAACAGCGTCACGTTTAGTGTCAACGAGCCAACTACTAATCCGATTGATAACGTAACGTACTTCGTCCGCCGCCACTATCTCGATTTTCTCAATCGTGAGCCGGACTCTGACGGCTACTATTACTGGTCCTACGAGATAGGCAAGTGCGGCCCCGACACGGCCTGCGTGAACGCCCGTCGCGTCAGCGTCAGCGCAGCCTTCTTCATCGAAACGGAGTTTCAGAACACAGGCTCTTTTGTCTATCGCTTCTACAAAGCTTCATACGGAAGACAGCCGAGCTTTGCGGAGTTCATGCCTGACCGCGAACAGGTCGTCGGCGGCGCAAACCTTGAAGCGAGCAAACAGGCTTTCGCAGACGCATGGGTGCAGCGCGCATCTTTCCTCGCAGACTATCCTGCAAACATGAGCAACGCGGATTTCGCCGGGAAACTCTTTGACACGGCAGGTCTCTCGCCCTACGCCTCAGAGCGAGCCGCGCAGATTGATGCAATGAATGGAGGCAAGACGCGCTCTCAAGTTCTTCGTGACGTAATCGAGATTGCGGAATTTAAGACGCGTGAGTACAACCCCGCGTTTGTGAGGATGCAATACTTCGGGTATCTCCGTCGTGACCCTGACGGGGACGGCGAAGCGTTCTGGCTCAACGTCTTGAACAACGCGGAGCCGAACAACTATCTCGGCATGGTCTGTTCATTCATCACTTCAAACGAATACCAGAAACGTTTCAGCAACATCATCACGCGCAGCAACGCGGAGTGCGCCAGTATCAAATGAGCCTTGACAGGCCAGACGTGAAGATCGGGTGCTGCGGCTTTCGCATGTCGAGAAGCGAGTACATGCAGCACTATCCTGTCGTCGAGGTCCAGCACACTTTTTATCAACCGCCAAAGCTTACCACGCTCGAACAGTGGCGCGAGGGAGCGCCGAAAGGTTTCGAGTTCACACTAAAAGCATGGCAGCTCATCACACACGAAGCGCGCAGCCCGACCTACCGCCGACTCAAAAGAGAATTGACGGAAGCGGAGCGCGCGCAATGCGGCGCGTTTCGCCCGACCGCAATCGTTCGGGAAGCATTAGAAACGACACTCGCCTGCGCCGAAGCCTTGAAAGCAAAGTGCATCCTCTTTCAATGCCCCGCCAGCTTTACTCCAACAGAACGCAACGTCGAAAACCTGCGCGAGTTCTTCTCAAACATCAAGCGCAAACGCGGCCAGCATCTCTGCTGGGAACCGCGCGGCGATTGGCCCGTTGAACTGATACGCACCCTCTGCCGCGAACTCAAACTCGCGCACGTCGTTGACCCTTTCAAATCGCGCACAGTCACGCCAGACCTCTGCTACTTCCGCCTACACGGGCGCACAGGCTTTCGCTACTCTTATGAAGATGATGAACTGGAAGAACTCCTTGAGATGCTCCCGCACGCTCGCACCTCCTACGTCTTCTTCAACAACGTGCGGATGCGCGAAGATGCTGCGAGGATGATTGAGAAGGTCTTGGAATTAAGCGCGGAGCAACGGTTCTAAACAGCGACAACTTCAAGCTCAGGATCAATCTCCTGCTTGAGCATTCCTTCAATCGCCATCAAAGTGCCGGAGAGGGAGCTGGGGCAACTGCCGCACGCGCCCTGATAGCGTATGCTCAGCGTGTGGTCTGTCAGCCCGAGCACTTCTACATAGCCGCCGTCGCCTGCGAGCGCGGGGCGCACCTTCTCATCTAAAATTTCGTTGATGCGCATCAGTCTGGGGTCGTCGCTTAAGACTGCGCCGAGCGCGCCGCCAATCCCTTCCGGCGCGGAAGAGGCTGCGGCGGCTGTCGCCACGGATTCAGCCGCTCGAATCGGCACGGCCAGCGTAGGGAGTAGCTCGTCCCAATCGGCTGAGTCCTCTTTCTCGACGGTAATCATCTTGTCCATGTAGAAGACGGAAACGACATTGCCTACGTCAAAAAGAGATTTTGCTAAAGCATCGTCCACAGCCTTTTCCGCTGAATCAAATTGTCGCGCGACGCCGTTGCTGACAGGCTCTTTCAAAATGAACTTGACTGCGTTCGGGTTCGGCGTCTCCTGAATATCACTAATCTTAGGCATTAAATTTTTCTCCAAAACTGCGCTCGCCCGCGTCCAGTCTCTTAAAGAGATGCGAGCATGACACAAAGTTTATTTTCTGTGAGTATTATAACCTTTCTCGCGCGGGAATGCAGTTGTGGCGCGACTTCGCCGGATTTGAAGATTGATGCAAGAGAAACGCGAGCAATTCAAGCCTGCACACGCAGATAGCGGCTGCTTCCGGTCCTGCGGAATCCGTCTGAAATCCATCTTAACTTGATTAGAAGCAAAATATTTATGTACGGTAGCGTAAAAACTGTTGCTAAAAGGGAGAAGTCAGATTACACTATGTTCCTCGCTTGACCCCCTATTCTTTTAGGTGAGACAAGTTGAGACAAGAGGCAGACAATTGCGAGGGTTGGCTGCCTCTTCTCATGTCTACGCATCGTCCCAAGACTTACGCCTGCCCTTACTGTTACAATCAACGTCTGTCCGTTGTCAGTTGTCCGTAGTCCGTTGTATTCGGGCTGCGGAGTTGATCATTAAAGATAAAGCATTCAACATTATCAGCACTCAAAACAACGGACCATTGACAACTGACCACTGACGAATGAACATCGGCATCACAGTCTATCCGACTTACGGCGGGAGCGGCATCGTCGGCTCGGAGCTTGGCAAAGAGCTGGCGGCGCGCGGCCACACGGTGCATTTTATCGCGTCATCTTTGCCGACGCGGTTGACGCAGTTGAATGAACGCGTGCGCTTTCATGAAGTCGAGATGATGTCTTACCCGCTCTTCGAGCATCAGCCGTACACGCTCGCGCTCGCCACGAAGATGGCGCAGGTCGCGGAGACAGAGAATCTTGATCTGCTTCATGTGCATTACGCGATTCCGCATTCGATCAGCGCAATCCTCGCGCGCGAATCTTTGCTGCCGCGTCGTCGCCTGCCTGTCATCACGACCCTTCACGGCACAGACATTACGCTCGTTGGCGCGGATCGCTCCTACTTGCCCATCACACGCTACGGCATCATACAGTCTGACGGCGTGACGGCGATTTCGCATTATCTGAAACAGGCGACAATAGAAACTTTCCAGTTTGATAACATCACTGTTATCCCAAACTTCATCTGCGCCTCTGACTATCAACGTCGTCCCGTGCCTGAGCTTCGCGCGCAGCTTTCGCCGGACGGCTTGCCTCTGCTTGTACACGTCTCAAACTTTCGCCCCGTCAAGCGTCCTGTTGATTGCGTGGAGATATTTGCGCGCGTTCTGAAGAAGGGAACTAAAGCGCGTCTGGTGATGGTCGGCGACGGCAGCGAGCGTCCGGGCGCAGAGCATCGAGCGCGTTGTCTTGGCGTGTCCGAGAATTGTTCATTCGTGGGCAAGCAGCCGAAGATTGTTGATTACCTGTCTGCGGCTGACGTGTTGCTGCTGCCTTCGGAGCAGGAGTCTTTCGGACTCGCCGCGTTGGAGGCGATGGCTTGCGAAGTTCCTGTGATCGCTTCGCGCGTCGGCGGCATACCGGAAGTCGTGACGGACGGCGAGACCGGATACTTGAGCGAAGTCGCAGACGTTGAGAAGATGAGCGACGACGCCTCGCGCCTCGTCGAAGATGAAGAGTTGCGGCGCGAGATGGGGAGACGCGCAAGAGAGTCCGCCATTTCTCGCTACAGCACGGATTTGGTCATCCCGCAGTACATAGAATTTTATGAGCGCATTCTTGCCGCAAAAAGTTGAAGGCATTTCAAACTCCATCGCGCGTATGCAAATCAAGACATCGCACGATTCCTGAGTCTAATTCTTCGCAACTCAATCCTGATTTTCTCAGATAATACTCTCAACTTCTACGTACATGACACGTGGCCCGCATCTTGCTAAGAAGTAAAGAAAGGCGTGCTCTTCATATTGAAATCGTACAGCTTTGGCTGTGCGTTTTAATGTCGGGCACGCTGGTCCAAATAAATTTTATTGTCGAGCAGGAGGGTAAGATAAATGGC
>JBAWGU010000283.1:0-4422 GCA_049593215.1 Pyrinomonadaceae bacterium | reverse complement strand
GACAAAGAATGCCAGCCTCTCTCCGAGTTTAATCTTGCGGCAGTCGCAAACTTAGTAAATGACCCGATACTGCAAGGCTTGCTGCGCGATGGAGGTGGTGCTGCTGACCATCCCAAGCACGCTCTGAGCAAGTGTTTGGCTGAGACGGCGTGCAGAGAAGACGCCTGCTTCCGGCACTTCGATGACATCGAAAGGCTCTAACTTCACATCCGGTATCTTACGCTTCTTGATCTCAGCGTAATTAACTTTAATAAGTTCCTCTTCCGCTCCCTCTTTCTTACGATAGATGCGTACCTCGTCGGCCTTCGCTTCCTTTCTGAGGCCGCCGACCATCGCAAGCGCGCGGCTCAAGGTCAACTGGTCGCGCAGGTAGATTCCCTGCGGAGAAACGACGCTGCCCGTAATGTAGACAGGCTCCGCCTCAAGCACAGTGATGATGTCGCCCGGACGGATTAAAGGATTGGCCTCCTCCTTTCCTGATTTGAGGGCCGCGATGGTAATGACCTGAAAGGTCGTGCCCAGACCTTCGACCGTTTGGGGCGGCGGGACCACTTCGCCCGGCTCAGGGCACATCACCGGCTCCGTATGCACAATCTGAATCTTGCCGTTCGCTCTTTCCGTGAACCCGCCTGAGAGAGCAATCAACTCTGTGAGATGGGCTTTACGTTTCATTTGAACTTGCGTCGGGGCGTGAACCGCGCCGAAGACTGTCGCGGGGCTGCGGCTGAAGCGGCCCGTGACGCGCACGCTCACTTGCGGATTCTTCAGATATTTTGAATAGACGGCGATGATGTCCTTTGAGACCTCTTTTTCGTTGCGACAGCGCGCGGGAATAGGCTTTTCCGTAAAGGGCAACGAACTCAGATTTCCCTCGCTGTCTATTTCGGCGACGGTGTTGAAATCGGGTTGGCCGAAGACGCGTATGTCTAGCTGGTCGCCCGGCCCTAACAGGTAGTTTTTTATTCCCTGCTCGCCGAGTCCCGGCCCCGTTCCCTGCTCCTGCGCGCTTGTGAGCGGCGCAGCGCCGAAGGCTAAGAGGACAAGTATGAAGAGGAATGTTTTAAAACTCATTGTATTCACCTCAGAACAATCACAAAAATCATCGCCTGCCGGGGAGCGAGCGGCTTCCGTCAAGTGGAAAGGCGCAGGGAGAGAGTCGAAAGTAAAGCTTAAGGGGAAACCTGCTCAAAGTCTCGCCCCTTTGACTTGTGCGCTTCATGCTTCTGCTGCGGCGGTTTACTTTTTCGCTTGCCAGCGCTGCCGTGCTTCCGCACAGTGCCGGGCACAATCCACTTGGTAAAGAGCAGGTTGCAATTATCGCAGAGGAGATTATAGATGCCAATCGTGCGCAGGATGAACGGCGTCGGTTTGTAACCGTGCCGGATGCGCTTGCTTCTACATTTAGGACAGCGCGGCCTAAACATCTGGCTTCAATTCCTTGCTGTGTGGTTTAGTCAAAGCGGCTTGTCCTCATCCTGCATGTTCAAATAGGCGCGCAGCATCTCAACTTCACGTACGATGCGTCTCGTTTCTTCCTCTTGCGCTTCGTTGCCGTCCGCGCCCTGAAACTTGTCGAGCGCATTTTGATAAAGCGTGATGGCGTTGGCGAGATGGCCTTTGCGCCGCGCGCGTTCAGCCAACGCCAGCCAGCTTGATGCCGCAGATTTTCTGGGCTGCCGTTTGAAGTTACTCTCTCTTTTTCTCTGCGCCCGTAGCGAGCCGGGAGTAGCGAATCCGGTGAACGGCTTATGGCAATTCTGGCACAAAAGATGGCGTATGCCAAACAGACGCAACAGAGTGTGCGTCTTTTTGTAGCCGCGCCTCACCTTGGCGCTTCCGCATTTAGGGCATCTTGGCTTCAACATCTTCCCTCTTCCCCTGTGCTCGTTTAGTTGTTGAGGGTTCAGTGTTGGACTTCTCTTCCATCCTGATCATGCTGAGACGCGCTCTCAACATGGAGATTTCACGGTTGATGCGTTCGGCTGCTTCCGTGCGCGTCTCTTCTCTCATCTCTTCACGCGAGAGATAGAAGAGCGCGTCACGATAACGATCAATGGCCCGGCGGTAATGGCCTTTGAAGGCTGCGCGCTCGGCCATCTCGACCCAGCGCGCCACCTTGACCGAGGCGATAAATTCGCGCACCGCCATGATGGATTCGTTCAACTCATGCTCTTCCGGGTAGAGCTTCATGGCAGAGTCAATACAATCGAGGGCGCGATGCGCCGTCTCTATTTTATCCGAGATGCGCGCGCGCAACTCCGCTTCGCGCAGGATCACGCGAGAAGCGTTGCGCGCCCACATCAGCAGGTGATGTTTTTGCAAAGAGCGCACACGCTCCTGTCCGGCTCTCAGCGCGACACGATTCTCCGTCATCAGGCTGGACGAACGCAGCGTTTCGTCCGTGCTCGCCAGATAATCTTTGCAGAGATGATAGACCTCAAGGTGCGGCTCAGGCTGCCCCGCAGTGGCGTCTGCATCCGCGCTCCGCTTCTGAATGGCACGCATCGCGGAAGAGTGCGTGTGCATCGAACGCACGCCGCCGCCGCCGCTCTTTCGCGTCTCATGCAAAGAAGCCGAGACATGGCTCGAAGAAGGAAGAGACTCGTGCCTCTCTTGTTCGAGAATGTAGCGAGTCCATGCGCGACGCATCACAACTTCGCGCGCGGCCACAGCAACAAGCATCACAACGCACGCGGCCAGACCCGCCAGCACCCATGGAGCTTCATCGCCGCCGCTCAAAAGCATCCACCACAAAACGCTGAAGAGCGCGCCCGCAGCCAGACCCGCAGCCACCATGTAACCCGAAGTCGAAGGCATACGCGTGCGCGTCGAACGCTTGTGCGGGATTGCGCCGCTCACGTGCGCTCGCCCGTCTGCTCTTGAGCTTCTATGAAAAACCTGTTCTGCCGAATCTGTCCGCAAGTAGACTCCTTACAGGGCGGGGAAACGAAATCATCTTACGATGAGACTGCTAATAGTCAACTTTTTTGGCTTGGTCTGTCAATATCTCTGTTTGATGAGAGCATCTAACAAAACCTGCGACGGTGAATGATTACGTAGGGGCAGGGCAAGTCCGCAGCCCGTATAACTCACAGCAGAATTCAAACAGGATGGACAGGATGAAGAGCAAGGATGAATTAGGAAGGATGAAAGATGAATGAAAGACAAAAAGCTTTCTCTTCATCCTTCCGCCTTCATCCTTCATCCTTGCTCTTCATCCTGTTTATCCTGTCCATCCTGTTAATTATTCTTTTCGTCAACATGCGGGCCGAGGACTTGTCCTTGCCCCTACTGTTTTGTTAGTTGCGCGCCGTGCGAAAAAACAGTAATGTCCCACAGCCTGCGGTTTCCAAAATAATTCTTAAACGGAGAGCAATGATGTCCCAACAATCAATGGAAGTTTCCCCGATTCGCTTCTTTGAAACAGTCAACGCTTACGCACAAACCGAAGCCCTTAAAGCTGCCATCGAACTCAATCTCTTCACGGCGATTGGCGAAGGCCACGAGACGGCGAAGGCTCTGGCGGAAAAGCTCGATGTTGCGGAACGCGGAGCGCGCATCCTCTGCAATTATCTGGTCATCATCGGCATCTTATCTAAGGAGGGAGACAGCTATCGCCTGACTCCCGATTCGGCTGCGTTTCTTGACCGTCGCTCGCCTGCATACCTCGGCGGCGCGATTGAGTTTCTGCTCGCGCCAAAAATGATGGAAGGATTCAGTCGCTTAACGGAAGCCGTGCGCAGGGGCGGGACGGCGTTGGAGGATGAAGGGACTATTGCTCCTGAGAATCCTGTGTGGGTGAAGTTTGCGCGAGCGATGATGCCGATGATGGCGATGCCCGCGCAGTGGATGGCGAAACTCGTGCTCGACAATTCCAAATTTGATTCAACGCGCAAGTTGAAGGTGCTCGACATCGCCGCCGGACACGGCATCTTTGGAATCGCCTTTGCTCAGCAGAATCCGAACGTGGAAGTGACTGCCCTTGATTGGCCCGCGGTGCTGGAGGTAGCAAAGGAGAATGCGGAACGCGCGGGCTTGAGCGGGCGTTACAAGACCATCGCCGGAAGCGCGTTTGAAGTTGACTACGGCGAAGGCTACGATCTTGTGCTGCTCACAAACTTTCTGCATCACTTCGACCCGCCAACATGCGAGCAGCTTCTCAAAAAAGTTCGTGCGGCATTAAGTGAAGGCGGGCGCGCAGTCACGCTTGAATTTATTCCGAACGAAGACCGCGTTACGCCTCCCGGCCCCGCCGCCTTCAGCTTGACGATGCTCGCTTCGACGCCGCGCGGCGATGCCTACACGTTTCCTGAATTAGAGAGCATGTTCAAAAACGCGGGATTCAGCAGAAGCGAGCTACACCCTTTGCCGCCGACGTTTGAGCAAGTGGTGATCTCTGATAAGTAAGTTAGCTGTCAGAAC
>JBAWGU010000282.1:0-3653 GCA_049593215.1 Pyrinomonadaceae bacterium | reverse complement strand
TCGAAACTTCATTTGCAGTTCAGGAAAACTCGCGTATCAATTCCGAGATTCGCGCGAGATGATGATCGTCATGCTCTGCTTTGAAGACGGCAAGATCAATTACACGCATCGGAATTTTCAAGCGCGGATGAATGGCCGCACGCGCTATGAACGATTCGTCCAACTCTTCAAGACGCGCAACGAATTCCATGCGCTCCGTGCGAAACGCGCGCATGATGTCTGCCATCTCTTTTGAGTTGTGATCGGCTTCATACGTCTTCCTGTTCTGCATGTCTGCTGGCGACAGCGTTTCGCGCCCTGCCGCGTAGTCTTCAAGCCGCAACATCTCCAACGGCTCAAGGTCAAGCAGATGCCCCGCGTGCTCCTGCACAGACCACTTCTCGCCATCGCGTCTCGTCAAAACTTCGCGCGGCAAATCGCGCACGCGGTCTTCCAATCTCGCGGGCGTGCCGCGCAGACGCTCCAACACGTTCGGAAACATACGGAGCGGCAGCTCAAACGAAAACTTGCGCTCAAACCATGCAGGACGTTGAATCACGCGAGCCTCCCCTTCAACTCAAAACTCTTCAACCCGCTCGACTGACTTTTCCTGTTGTGCCCGTATGGCGGTTTCAAGGAATTGCTCCGGTCAATTATCCCGCGCCTCTAAGCTGCAAGGAGAGATACTGTAAATAAAAATTGTTCCGGTTAATCCAATTGGACCCAACGTATGTGCGATAAACGGGTCTGGCATGATAGGGTTGGCCGCTCTGAAAATCTCTGGCGCTTTGCTCATAGGTAGCTCCCTGCGTCTGGCCTATTAGATCGTGGGTCTTCCAGCTCCCATTCTGTTTTACCTCCAAAATAGTGTGATGACTGATGCCGTCATCTCCTACAAGATCAACTAATCTTGTCTCATACCCGAGCGCGCGAACAATGGTAGCCATCAGAATAGCGCTTTGATCGCAGAACAAATATTTTTGCGTAGTCAGCATCTTGCGCGGCGCATATTCGAGCGGGGGAGGATGATGTGGATTAGCCACACCTGTATTCTTAACGACAAAGGCAAACGCTTCTTCAGGAGTAGTAATGTTGTTCCGGCTTATCAGGCGTGTAAAGAAAAAAGCGTCGCTTAATAAATAGCCGCTCACAATAAAATGAGGATAGAGAAAACGGCAGCTAAAAACAGTTTGGAGCGCATGGAAACCCAAAGCCTTGTATCGCGCGGATTCAGTTTGTCGGGCGCAGGAGGCCGCGAAAGATGCCTTGCACGCTGATGCGCGAAGCGGGCCAGCGCGTGGGCGCAAGTTGTGAGTTGGCGGGGCGTAGCTCGACTTCCGTGCCGAAGCGGTAGAGGCGTTTGAGTGTGGCGCGTTGGTTGTCAACGAGGGCAACGACAATCTCGCCGTCGCGTGCTTCGGTGCGGTTCTCTATGATGGCGATGTCGCCGTCGCAGATGTGCTCGTCAATCATCGAGTCGCCTTTGACGCGTAGGGCATAGACGCGCTCAGGTCGCACGCGGCCCAGCAGAAAGCGCGGCACATAGAGCGGCTCGCGGTCTTCGATGGCGTCGAGGGGCGCACCTGCGGCGATGCGGCCCAACAGTGGCACTTCGCAGAGAGCGTCTGCGGGCGGCTCTTCAACTTTGACATCGAGGCCGAACGAGCCGTCCGCGTGATGGCGCGAGAGCAGGCCCTGACGTTCGAGCGCGGCGATGTGTTTGGCGATGGTCGCCTTTGAAGAGATTTGGAAGTGGCGCGCAATCTGCGCGTAAGAAGGCTC
Organism: Pyrinomonadaceae bacterium; assembly: GCA_049593215.1. Taxonomy (GTDB): domain Bacteria; phylum Acidobacteriota; class Blastocatellia; order Pyrinomonadales; family Pyrinomonadaceae; genus JBAWGU01. The sequence continues at coordinate 1,892 of JBAWGU010000282.1, read as the reverse complement.
GTACCCGTGACGCTCTATAAAGCGCGTGATGTAATCGAGCACCTCTTTCTGTCTGCGCGTGCGTGTCTGCATCAATTCACAAAACCCTCTCTTCAAGGTGAGACGGAAGACATTCATCAACCGTTGATGAAGTGTGCGTGCATTCTAAAGGCGCGCAGAAGTGAGCGTCAAGAAAAATAGTTTTCAGTTTTCGGTTTTCAGTTTTCAGATGGTTGAGTAAAGATGAAGGCCGTGCTTATCTTTATTGGCACTATTCTCGTCTTTCTTTACTGAAAACTAAAAACCGAAAACTGAAAACTGCTCTTATCGCTTTGAATAACGTGCGAGTGAGTTGGGGAAGACGCGCACGCCTTCGGGCATCTGTTCCATCGTGTGCTTCGGTGCGCCTGTGAGAACGTCGCGGGCTTTCATTTCGTAAACGGCCTGGTTGAGATCGTTGTCGGGATTGATGACGACGCCTTTGAGTTCCAGCCCTGCGAAGAGACCTTTGCTGCGCGAGTAGGAGAGAATCTGCGCGTTCATCTTGGCATCGGTTGACGCGCTGGCTGAGCGTCCGACAGGACCAGCCGCGACGCTGCCTTCGCCGCCAATCTCAAACTTGTCTTCCAGCAGGCTCTTCACGGCATCGTCGTTCATAAAGAGCAGCACAAAATCCGTTGAAGATGCGCCGATCTGTAGGCCGAAGCTGCCGCCGTAGAGATTGAAGAACGCAGGCGCGCTCCAACCTCCTTTCTCACGGCGCGAGATGACGCCGCGACCGCCGCGACCGCCGACGACCAGCCCGGCCTTGAGCACGCCGGGGAAAACTGCGACGGCTTCTGCCCTGTCCAGCAACTCTCTCGGAATTGATTTCTCAGGCACAGCCATGACCTTCTCGAAAACGTGTGCAGCTTTCTCAGACTGGCTCGTAGCATCCCTGAGCCTCTTCGTGTTCTTCGGTCTGGTCTGTGCTGTCAAGACCATTGATAGCACGATGATGAGACCCAACGCGCACGCCGCGCTTTTCAGAAATGAATGCTCCATTCTTCTCCTCCTTAAAAATAAAATCAGTAGTCAGCATTCAGTAGTCAGTAGTCAGTAGATTGATTGAGTGATGGATGAAAGCCGCGCTCATCTTCGTTAGCAGTCTTCTCGTCATGCTTCTACTGGCTACTGGCTACTGACTACTGACCACTGACCACTGCTCTTTAACGCTTAGAGTATCTGCTCAGAGTCTGCGGGAAGACTGCGACAGCCGCGCCAGTCTTCTTGTCTACCTTCTGATTGCCGCCCAGCAAGTCGCTGGCTTTCGCGCCGTAGAAAGCTTCGTTGAGATCGTTGTCAGGAGTGATTGCGCCGCCTTTGATGGCCGCGCCGATGAAAGCTCCTTTGCTGCGCGAGTAAGAAAGGATGCCTGCGTCGAGCGTAGCGTTTGTCGCCGCGCTCGCTTCACGACCGACAGGACCAGCCGCAACGCCAACCTCGCCGCCAAACTCAAACTTGTCCTCCAAGAGACCCTGCAAACCTTTCTCGTTCATAATCAGGAATACAAAGTCTGTCTTCGCCCCGCCAATCTGCGGGCCGATGCTCAAGCCGCCGAGATTGAAGAACGCAGGCTCGCTCCAGCCTTTGTCCGTGCGCCTGCTGATGACGCCCTGACCCTTGCGCCCGCCGACTCCGAAAGCCGCCTTGAGGACGCCCGGAAAAACAGCGACAGCCTCAGCCTTGTCGAGCATCTCCTTTGGAATAGATTTATCAGGCACGGCCATGATCTGCCGGAAGACTGTCGCCGCCTCCGACGCGTGGCGTTTGGCGTCAGACGATCTCTGGCCCTGCGCCGAAGCGACCTCAGCCGCCACACAAACTAAAAGAACAAAAAGGAGCGCGCACGCCGCACGCCTTTGAAACAACTG
>JBAWGU010000281.1:0-1825 GCA_049593215.1 Pyrinomonadaceae bacterium | reverse complement strand
GTGGGCTACTGATATATCGCGCCTCCGGCGCTTTCTATCCTTGTCAGCGTAACGTCTGTTACCTGAGCCGATAAATCTATTTCTCTATCTTCTTCAACAGCCGCTCCGCGTGATTGCGCGCGATGAGCGGGAGCCGTTCGTCCGTGTTGATGTCGCGGAGAAGGGCGACGAGTTGTTTGGGGTCGGAGAGGCCGCCGCGTTTAAGCATTGAATCGAGCTGGTCTAAAAGTTTTGGCGAGGCGAGAGGTTGGTTCTCGCGCGAGACGCTGAGATCGAAAACGAGGATGGCCTGATCAGCCGCTCTCCTGTACTCGTCGGCGAGAGCTTTGGCATTGAGATCGTTGGTCCAGTTAAACTCTGTCGTGCGCTCGCGCGTGCCCTGCTTCATGTGCAAACGCATTGTGCCAAGATGTGGATACTGTCTTTCCGCCTGATAATTTGTTTCCGAATCTAAAAAGCGGAGCGCGTCCCATTGCGTCCTGATGCGCTCAAGCGAAGACGCGGATAGCTGGAAAGGCTCTTCAATCATCTCTACGCTGCCGAGTCGCTGGAAAGAGATTTTGCCGCGCCCTGCTGCGTCATGTTCTATCACGATGCGGCTCACATAAAACTTAGGCTGCGTGAACTCATAAGAGTAGCTCACGCCGTTTGCATCAACGACCGGCGCTTCCCCGCTCGCCTTCTCGCTCTTTTGCTCGCGCGCGTTCTGCTTGCTCGGAGCTTTCGTCTTCGCATCAGGCGTGTCCGGCTTGGGCTGAGTAACGCTGCTCGGCTCAGTCGCCTGCTGTCCCGGCTTCGTTTTTCTGGATTGCGGCGCAGCGCAAATTGCCGCGCTCAAAACTAAAAGCGCGGCAGTCGTGCTGTGCAGAATTTTTCTTCCTAAAGTACTCACTCGAATTTCACTGAGACAAGCTTCGAGACGCCAACCTCTTCCATCGTCACGCCATACAGCGCGCGCGCCATCTCCATCGTACGCTTGTTGTGCGTGATGACGATGAACTGCGTGCTCGCGGCCATCTGGCCCACCTTATCCGTAAAGCGTCCGACGTTGGCTTCATCAAGCGGCGCGTCAACTTCATCCAGCAGGCAAAACGGCGACGGGCGATAATGAAAGATGCCGAGCACCAGAGCCAGAGCCGCCATCGCCTTTTCACCGCCGGAGAGCAACAGCACATTCTGCAAGCGTTTGCCCGGCGGCTGCGCGATAATGTCTATGCCCGACTCTAACACATCATCCGCATCAATCAAACTCATCTCACCGCGACCACCGCCGAAGAGTTCCTGAAAGAACGCGCCGAAGTTGCGGTTAATCTCTTCAAAAGCATGGCGGAAACGCTCGCGCGAGCGTTTCTTGATTTCGCGCAAAGCCTCTTCCGTCGAAGCGATGCCGCCCGTGATGTCCTCTCGCTGCGCCGTCAGGAATTGGAAACGCTCTTCCGCCTCCGACAACTCTTCGAGCGCCATCATGTTGACCGCGCCAAAGCCTTCGACTCTCGCGCGCAACTCTTCAACACGAGCGCGACCCGCCTCAAGATCAAACTCTTCATCTGCGGGACGCTCACGCGCAAGCTCTTCGAGCGACTGGTTGAGTTCCGTTGTGCAGGCTTCGCGCACGTAGGCGAGCCGCGTCGTTGCCTCTGCGCGCTGAACTTCGAGCGCAGCGCGTGCGTCACGCGCCGCAGCCGCGCGATGATTTAGCTCTGACAATTCTGCGGAGAGCGCGTCTGCGCGCTCACGTGCCTGTGCAAGTCGCGCGGAGGCCGTCGCAACCTCCTGCTCTTCCTGCGCGCGCTCGTCCTCAATCGTCAACGCGCTTCTTTCAATC